>JBJKOR010000582.1:0-1413 GCA_046707185.1 Anaerolineales bacterium
AAGAATGAAAGCCGCGGCGCAAACTCATCCACATCCATGCCGCGCTCGATGCCCCAGCGGACATATTCCATCCCATCGGCAAGCGTGAACGCCAATTCCTGTGCGGCGGTCGAACCGGCTTCACGGATGTGATAACCGCTGATCGAAATCGTATTCCACTGCGGGACTTTTTGCGAACCGAATTCCATCGTGTCCACCACCAGCCGCATGGAAGGATTGGGCGGGAAGATATATTCCTTTTGTGCGATGAATTCTTTGAGAATATCATTCTGGATCGTGCCGCGCAATTGATCGGAACGCACACCTTGTTTTTCCGCGGCAGCAATGTACATCGCCCAAATAATCGCGGCAGGCGAATTAATCGTCATGCTGGTGGAAACTTTATCGAGCGGAATGCCATCGAGCAGGATTTCCATATCCTTCAACGATGAAACCGCCACGCCGCATTTACCGAATTCGCCGAGCGCTTCGGGCTGGTCGGTGTCATAACCCATGAGAGTCGCCAGATCGAAGGCGATGGACAAGCCGGTTTGACCTTGTTCCAATAAATATTTGAAGCGCTTATTGGTTTCCTCCGCGGTTCCGAATCCGGCAAACATGCGCATCGTCCAGAGTTTGCCTCGATGAAGCGTCGGGTGGATTCCGCGCGTGTAGGGGTACTCGCCCGGAAGTCCGAGAGTTGAAGCGTAATCCTTGTCCGCCACATCGAGCGGCGTGTAGAGTCGATTGATCGGTTCGGAGGATGTTGTGATAAATTGATCTTTTCGCTCCGGCATGGACGCCAGAGTCTTGTTCAAGGAAGTCACTCCCCACTTTTCAAGCGAATCTTTCAATTCGGCGAGTTTCTTTTTATCGTACATGATAAACTCCTTTGACGGGATAAGCGCATTATACTTTAGACCGTAGACCATTCACGGTCCACCGTCCACGGTCAACGGCCCATCCAATCTGGTATACTCGCTTTACAAAAAACTATGCCTCCTCGTCTCGAACTTGATATCGATCCCTGCGATCACATTACCACTGACGCCATCGGCAAACCCGGCCAGCGCGTTTTTTATATTCAGGCCTTCCGCGCCGAAAAGACATATACGGTCATCATCGAAAAGACTCAATTGCTTTCCCTGGCCGTTGGCGTGGAAAAATTTTTGGCGGAAGTAGCCAAGCAGAATCCAGATCTTCAAGAAGCATCATCGGAATATATCGAAGAACAGATGCGCATCAACCCGCCCGTTGACCCGATGTTCCGCGTCGGCGAGATCGGCCTCGGCTACGATCAAACCCGCGACCGCGTCGTGTTGTTGGTGCGCGAACTATTGACAGAAGACCAGGACCCTGAATCGGGCGCGGTCATTCGTTTTTGGTGTTCGCGCGAACAAATCCATAAGATGGCGCGTTGGGGCGCGGAGGTCG
>JBJKOR010000583.1:0-1575 GCA_046707185.1 Anaerolineales bacterium
ACAATTGGGGTTATTCGCCGGTGACGGAAGCCGAAGTCCAGGCCACGGCGCGTGATCTCAAACAAGTGATTCAGTCCAAAGGCGTGTTGTTCGCGGAAGATGCCAGCGGACGCGCGGTCGGATTCGCGATCGCGATTCCCGATATCAATTCGCTGCTCAAAGGCTTGAACGGTTCGCTCCTGCCCTTTGGCTGGTACAAACTCCTGACGGGGATTCCGCGCCTGAAACGTTACCGCATGTTCGCACTCGGTGTGATTCCTGAATACCAGGGCAAAGCCGTGGACAGCCTGCTCTACCGCGCCTTATATGAATCGCTTTACACGCCCGAAACGTGGATGGAAATCAACTACGTGCTGGAAGACAATTGGCCGATGATCAACGCCATCAAAAAGCTGGATGCGATTCCCTTGCGCCGGTATCGGGTATTCGAGATGGAAATATAATATCAAAGTATAGTTGTAATATAATTGGGCTGCGTTGGGACTTTTCAAAAAATGAGAAGAATCAAAACCAAAAAGTGATTCATAGCTCAGGAGAATGCACAATGAAAATCAAGCTCACTCTTTCCATTATTTCTATTGTGATTGCGGCTTGTGTTTGCACTAATACAGCTCCAACACCGCAACACATTGAGACTGCGACTCCTTCTTGGAAATTGATTGCAACACAAATACCGACTAAGCCGGGGGAAAGCTATCCCACTGCCATTCCGAACCCGCCCACGCAACGACCAACATCATCGGCAAATGCTGTCGCCAAAATAGGAGACCGCGTCACTCAGGGAGATTATGTCGTAACAGTTCTCCATGCCGAAACTGCAACCACCTACAATGATTTTCCGGCGGAAAGTGGTAAGAAATATGTGGCTGTTGAAATCTTGATTGAAAGTAATGCCAATTCAGGCGTGAGCGTCAATCCCCTTTATGCAACATTACAAGACTCAGACTCTTATACTTACAATGTTACCCTTTTTGGCAAAGACCCATCGTTACAATCAGAAAACGACTTACCATCCGGCGAAAAAATGCGGGGTTGGGTAACGTTTGAAGTTCCATCCGCATCGCACGGATTTATCTTTACTTATGAGCCAACGTCATTCATTCAGACAATTCGCATTAGGGTTGATTTAGGATTCTAAATAACGTAGGTCCTTGAGTCACTAGGAAAAGAGGAAAAATGGAATCTGACCTGATAACAATGCAATGTCCAAATTGTGGTGGAAGGCTACAATTTGCAAAGAACACTACGACTTTACGATGCGAAAATTGTGGAGTTGAGCATTTAGTTAAACAAGGAGAAAATGGGGTGTTTCTAGAATCATATGCAAAATGTCCCATTTGCAATAGAAATGATAAAGCTGAAAAGGTTTCATCTATAATCAGAAGTCAGGTAAAGGAAACGGAATCCGTTACATATCAAACAAGAATTTCATATAAACAAAGAGGGAACAAGTTGCAACCCGTTGAGGAAAACATCGCTGTTCCGGTAAAAACAGTCGAAAAATCAGATTTAGCCAAGCAATTAACGTTTCCAGAGAGGCCTCCTCTAGCTTCTCAACCCAATCCACCTGTTAAT
>JBJKOR010000584.1:0-10069 GCA_046707185.1 Anaerolineales bacterium
TCCATACGTACCGTATTCGAGAGCCGTATCGAAAGCTGCAACGATGTTCTCCGGCGGAACGAGAGCTTGAATGTTATGAACCGCGGCAAATACAAAACCGCCGCCGGGCGCCAGATCATCGATACGACGTTTCACTTCATCCACGACTTCCTGCGGTTTGCCAAACGGTAATACATGCTGCGTGTCGACCCCGCCTCCCCAAAAAACAATGTCCTTTCCAAATTCAGCTTTCAATCCTCTCGTATCCATGCCCCTGGCAGAAACCTGCACCGGATTGAGAATATCAAAACCAATTTCGATCAGATCGGGAATCACTCCACGCGTCGCACCGCAACTATGATAGAACAGCTTGGCATTCGTCTTTTTCTTGATCGCTTCCACCAAACGCTTCTGCTTTGGCTTGATCATCTTCCGATACAACTCCGGCTTGATCAACCAGCCGTTTTGTCCAGCCACATCATCCCAATACGTAAAGACCTGAATGTAAGGTCCAACGTAATCCAAATAGCGGTTGCACGATTCGATATAAATATCTGTTATGGTTTCCATCAACCGGTCGGCAAACGCTGGCTCGCTGATTAACGCCATGAAAAAATTCTGCAAGCCCATCACGCGTGCCGGCTGCTCGAAAATTCCGCCGCCGATCACGGCACTTCCCACCAGGGCATAATCCGTGGTTTCATACAATTGCTTTGCGAGCCTGCCAAGCTGTACATTGACTTCCACTGGATCCGGCTGCGGCCAATGATAGGAATCCAGAGCTTCCATGGTTGCTTCTTTGATCGGAAAGTCAACCCAATCGAAATAGAAACCTCGCTGCTTCGGCATATGCAACTTGGAACCCCAGCGATCAAAGAAGGCGTAATAATCTCCCTCCTCGAAAATCTCGACTCCGCTGGTGGTCGCCGCAGGTAATTGCACCATCCGAAAGTCCACACCAAAGTGTTGCAGCATCGCCTCGCTGACATAGGGCAATTGCTGGACATAATCCAATACTTTAATATCTTCAACCGGCAAACCCAGATATTTTTCCAATTCGCCGTAGGTCCGATTGGCAATCGAGGTGACAATGGTGGCGCCCAAGTCGATGGGGATGCGGTCCGGTTCTTTATGATTAAGAGCCAGCATGACCCTTGTGCGAGGAGTCATTGCTTTATCATTCATTGAGTCGAATCCTTATAGTAGAATCAACAAAACGATAATTGCGCAGATACAATGATGGAGCCGCTGTGAACACCTTTTCTCGAATTCTGGTCTGGTCAGCACTGGCATTATTCCTAACGGCATGTGGAACTCACGCCATTCCTTCAACTCCGGCAAGTTCATCCGGTGAAGCTCATGTAAAAATCCTGAGTCAACGCCAATATGAAGTGCACCAGCAATTGACACTGGTTAATAAAGGACCGGGTCAGCCAGAGAAGCAAAACATCTGGGTGGCGTTGATCCGGGACTTTCCTCCTTACCAACAAGTGCAATCAATGACTATTTCTCCTGATTCCTACACACTTGTTACAGACGAATATGGTAACCAGTACGCTGAGTTCGATTTCTCCAAGCAGCCTGCCAACACAACTCGATCAATAAACATCGATTACCGGGTAACCGTTAATGAGCTCACCTATGACTTGAGCGTATGTCAAGGGGATCTTCCGGATAAGTTTACCCAACCAGAATTACATATTGAATCCGACAATCCCCAAATTGTGGCGCTAGCAAACAAGTTGTCGCAGGGCAAGAAGACTGCATGTCAACAAGTGCGGGCATTCTATGATTACATTGGTGACAACCTGGTTTACACCTACAATGGCGCAAATTGGGGAGCGCAAGCAGCGCTGGGTCCGATGGGTTCCGATTGCACCGAATATACCGACTTGCTAGTCGCACTCAGCCGGGCAAGAGGCATCCCGGCACGCTACTTCGATGGCTTGCTGTATCTTGATCCAAATAAAACCGCGGATGTAAGAACCGAACACGCCTGGCCCGATGTTTACATGCCGGGAATTGGCTGGGTTGCAATGGATCCTACGCTGGGAAGGCTTTTGGTCAACCGTGATACCTATTTTGATCACTACACTCCAGACCACATCATCGTTACACTAGGGGTGAATCCATCGGTCCTGCGAGGCAGCGACTACTGGACTCATCTCTATTGGCCAGGGAACAGTACGAAGATACAAGTGTTTGAAAAGTGGTTGATCAATCCGGTCGGCACAACAAGCCAATAGCCGTTTATCTCCTTTCTTCTGCAAATATTTGTTGAGAGCAGCCCCGCTTACTCGCCTCTCTTCTTCAGGTAGGTGTGCATAATCACCGAGAGAACGATGATCAACCCGTAGATAAACTGGGTCCAGAACCCCGTCAAACCTACAGCTACAGTTGCAGCTTCGATAGCGCCGATGATGAAAGTGCCCAGGAATGTCCCCAGGATCGTACCAGTGCCGCCGAAGACGGACGTACCACCCAGGAAGACGCCGGCCAGAGTGCTCATCAAATAACCGTCGCCCAGGCTGGGCCAGAAATAGGCCACGTAAAAACTGGCAATTATGCCGGCAAAGGCCGAGACCAGACCGATCAACATGAAGGCCTGGATACGAGTGCGTCCGGTATTAACGCCCATCAACTCGGCGCTTTTGATGTTGTCGCCGATCAGGTAGATGTGCGCGCCAAATCTATGACGGTTTAGCAGGAACCAACCAAGGACCGTGATCACAACCAACCAGACCATCTGCATAGGTAAGAACCCACCGATCTTTCCGACCAGCAGCGGATAAAAAAAGGTTTGTGTAATGTATGCCAAGGTGAAATTCGCTCCTGATGTGAGCACCAGCACTGCGCCCCGCCATAAGAACATCGTGCCGATGGTGACGACGAGCGAAGGAAGGCCGAATTTGACGATGATGAAACCATTGAGCCAGCCGATAATAGCTCCGGTCAACAGCGCAGCGACAATCGCCAGGAACACTTGTATGGTCGGATTACCGATGAAGGCCGTTGCATTGTACGTAAAAGAAAACCCCACCATGCCCATGGCCATGACCGATCCAAACGAGAGATCGATCTCCGCGGCGACCACCACAATGGTCACGGGAATGGCCATGATGGCGAAGAATGGGGTGGTGGACATGAAGGCAGAGTAAATCTGTGGGGATAAAAAGGTACCCGGAGCTGAAACGATGAATATCAGCCACAGGAGCAGAAAGACACCCAAAATTCCAAGTTGGGCGCTGTTCATGCGGGCGAATCTGCGGAGATTGAAGGGCATTTTATAGTGTTGGACAACTTCTTCAGATGTGGTTCCGTCAGTTTTAGTATTCATAGTATCCATCCATGTTCTTTATTCGAGGCTGCCGGTTTCTGCTACCTGAACCATTTTTTCCATAAGTTCATTCAGACCGATGGATTTGGTTGAAAATTCACCAGCGACCCTACCGCGATCGATCACTACCACACGGTCGGCGACATTGTAGACGTGCAGGATATTGTGATCGATAAATACAGCGGATTTACCTGCCTGCTTAATACCTTTAACAAAATTGACCAACTTGGCTGTCTCTTTGAGCGAGAGGCCCATGGTAGGCTCGTCGAGAATAACGATTTCCGCGTTAAAGAAAAGGGCACGGACTATGGCAACACCTTGTTTCTCGCCGCCCGAGTATGTACCCACCCGGGAATCCGGGCTGACAGCATGAGAGGTAAAACCCATGGATTGGGTCATTAATCGGTGTGTTTCATCTCTCATCCGCTGAACTTCCAGGAACCCCAAAGAGTTACACAGTTCGCGTCCCAAGAAAATATTGCGCCAGAGGGTTTGCAATTCGGCCAGCGCTCGTTCCTGATAGACGGTTTCCACCCCTAATTCCCTGGCTCTTGGGACTGTGAGGTGATCCACTTTCTGTCCATTGAAATAGATCTCGCCGGATGTGGGTTGATGGTAACCAGTGATGATCTTGATCAGGGTGGATTTGCCAGCGCCATTATCTCCTAGCAGGCCAACAATCTCGTTTTGGCCCAGCTTAAAGTCGACATTATTAAGCGCCTGTACCTCTCCAAAGGATTTGGATACGTTTTTTAGTTCGAGACGATAATTTTCCATGAGAATATCTCCGTCGCGTTATGGATAGAGTTGTCAATATGCATTATATCCGTAATGATGACGTGCTAGGGCAGTTCCAGCGTTGAACAAAAAACAGTTCACAGCTAAAGTCGTTATCAACTATTCAGAATGGCAAGGGCTAAATGGCAGGGACTACACTGGGAGCCATCTAGCCCTTACATGTAATTTGTTAACGATCCGTCAAGAACAGAGGAACATCAACAAATTGGGGACAGTTCCGCCTTACCGAATTTGCTCCTTCACCAATGGAGCCATCATATCAACGTTGTCTTTGGTGAGGAAACCAGCCCCGGTGTTAATCATCAAACCGGAGAAAGCATAATGCTTGGTGAGGCAAATCTGCAGGACGCCAAAGTAGCCTTGCAGCCACTGCTGCTGGTCAATCACGAGCTGCAGGTAGCCGTCTTGCATGGCGGTGATGGCATTGCCCGACATATCGAAGCCGGCGACAAAAATGCTTCCGGGTTGCTTACCGGCGGCCTTCATATAGGTCTCCGTGGTGCCTGTCAGGGCGCCATGGTCGATGATGATTAGCTTGATATCCGGGTTGGCCGACAAGATGCCGGTAAAGACCGGAACGCCAGCTGCTGCATCTGCATTGGTTTTGTCATCGATCTCTTGGTAGACCACTTTTATTCCAGCTTTTTGCAGGGCATCAAGGGCACCTATGGTGCGTTCACCGCGACCGGCTTGCGACTTCAGACCCCACACGAAGGCTTTGTCGCCTGCTTTAACGCCGGATTCTTTGATGGCCTCGTTGGCCAGGTCTTGGCCCGCCTGATAAAGAACAGCGCCTGCGTAGCCGAAACCCTTCGCAGCGTACTTGGCCTGTGCCGTTGGCAATTGGGTGTTCATACTGGTCACGATAATGCCCTGGCTCTCGGCTTGATCGATCAGGGGATCAAAAGCTTGATCGCCGGGGTGACCCATGACCGCGATGCCATCGGGCTTGGTGGCCATTGCTTGTTGGAACTGAGTGATCATTTTGGAAGGATCCCAGTCGGACCAGACATATTGCACATCCGCGCCAGTGTCTTTGGCGGCCTGAACAGCGCCGTTATAAACGACTGTTGCAAAAGGGCCACCCGATGGCCCACCAGGGAAGAACACGATTTTTGTGCCAGAGCACCAATTGGTTCCAGCGGCCGGTGCAGCACCCTGCGTGGAAGCAGGAGCTGAAGTAGCAGCTTGAGCTTGAGTCGGGGCAGGTGCCTGGGTAGCAGCCTGTGCCTGAGTCGGTGCAGGTGCCGGCGTTGCGGCAGTTCCGCATGCAGTAAGCGCAATGACGCACACGAGTATAGCAATTCCTCTTAGAACTTGCTTAAACATTTGAATCTCCTTTCAGATTTCAACATATTTATCTAACTGTTTCCTTCTCTTATCGTACATCCTTATTTCACTAGTATACCGGCGCACCTCCTTCCATTTTTTCTCCGTGTCCTAAATTGTCCATTAAGCCAATTGGGCCGGCTGGCATGTTATTTACTGAACGGCTATTAATTCCTGGAGAGAGCATATCTGTCGTCAGATCGACATTCGAACAGAACTTTCCCGCACGATCAATGCAGGCTCCAACACAATCGATTTTGGAACAATGGGCGCCAATTCATCCCAATCCGCCTCGATAATCTTGGTAATCTCTTCTACAGCCGCTTTACCAAGATTATTATGGTCTTGATTCACAGTCGTCAAGGAGGGCCAAAAGAAACCCGATTCGGGGATATTATCAAACCCGGCGATTCCAATATCCTGAGGAATCCGCAAGCCTTTTCGATGCGTGACCTGCAGTGCCCCAAGCGCCATCTGATCGTTGGCAACAAAAATTGAATCCATGTCAGTATATTGATCAAAAAGTTTTTCGGCGGCCCTCGACCCGCTGCTCGAGGACCAATTTCCTTCCACCCAATGTTCGTCCTGGAACTCGATGCCCGCATCCTTCAAGGCGTCCTTCCATGCTTGCATTCTTTGGCGGGCTTCCCACCAATCCAAAGGCCCCGAAATGTGCCCGATACGCCGATACCCTTGCCCAAGCAAATGGGAAATCGCCATTCGCACACCCGTATAGTTGTTTATAGACACAATAGAGAGATTTTCTCTCGGTTCCATCGTTAAGTGAACGATGGGAACGTTGAAATCCAAGGCAGGGTTATTCATCCAGATCCGATTTTCCCCAACCTCCTGAACCGCCCAGATAATGCCATCCACATGCCGGGAAACAAGTGCCTCGAGTATCAATCCATTGTCACCCGAATCAAACCGAGGCAGTTCTTTTAGAAGAAGAGCATAGCCCGCCTTCTCTGCTGCAGCCGTTATGCCGTTCAAAGTACGGGATGGGCCAATATAATTCAAACCAGCTGTCACCACACCAATGGTATGACTACGCTGGCGGATCAGACTTCGTGCTAATGCACTGGGACGATATCCAAGTTTTTCAATCACATTTTTTACTCTGGAGCGTGTCTCTCGAGAAACATCAGGCCTCTCGTTAATCACGCGTGAAACGGTTTGAGTAGATACTCCAGCCATGGAAGCTACTTCTTTGATCGTAGTTCGATTCGATTTATTATGCATTGTTATCGTTCCCGTTATCGATAACATTCTAACCAAGTTTTGACAACAAGTCAATACCCAATTAATGGATGATGTCGACTACTCTAGAAGTCCAGCCCCCCGAGAAGCGGAGGTGCAGTAGATTTTCGGATCGAACCCTGTCTTATTTTTGTAGCCATTTGCCAAACTTTGTGTAAATGCCCCTACTGCTTCATTTGTAACCAAATTCACGGTACAGCCGCCAAATCCTGCGCCCGTTAACCGCGCGCCATAACAGCCTTCCAATGATTGTGCAATGTTCACCATGACATCCAGTTCCGGACATGAGACCTCGTAAAGATCACGCAGGCTAATGTGACATGCGTTCATCAACCTGCCAAATTCTCGAACATTTTGCGCCCTAAGCAGATGCTCCGCTTGCTTCGTTCGATGAATTTCTTCCACCACATGGCGTGCCCTCTTCGAGATTTCTTCCGGCAGTTTGGGTGCCAGCAGATTGAACTCCTCGATCTCTACATCCCGCAACGATTGAATATTCGGCAAGTCCTGCTTTAATAAACGTACTGCTTCTTCGCACGATGCACGGCGCTTATTGTACTCACCTGTTGTGAGTTTACGGCGGATGGTGGTATCTGCAATTACAATGGATACACCTTTAGGAAACGGAATGCTTTTCCATTCCAAGGAGCGGCAATCCAACAAGAGCAAATGGTTTTCCATACCAGCACCAGATGCAAATTGATCCATAATCCCGCAGTTGACACCAACGTACTGATTCTCAGCTTTTTTTCCAAGCAACGCGCGCTTCATGAGCGGCAAATCCCAATCTCCAAGCGTCTGCCATACCGCGATGAAAGCCATCTCTACAGAGGCCGAAGAACTCAACCCAGACCCGCGCGGTATATTCGACGCATACACGGCATTGATCGGTACAACCTTGAGATTTTCCTTCGAGAGCGCCCACATGATGCCTGCGGGGTATAAAGCCCATTCAGGTAATGGCGAAGAATCGATTTGAGTTTTGGAGGAAAGAGTCTCAGCGGAAAAAGAGGCCTCTTGCCCAAAGTCCACCGCCACCAGCGTGGAATGCGGCGTATTCGCCGGAGAGAATGCAACGTACGTGCTAAGGTCAATCGCGGCAGGCATAACAAGGCCGTCATTGTAATCCACATGTTCGCCCAGCAAATTCACACGGCCAGGCGCGCGGGCAATATGTTCAGGCATCCGTCCAAATCTTTCGCGATAATGAGATGCAATCGTTTCAACGAGACTCATGTTTGTTTCCCTGTCAACTCTTCTGTTGCCTTTAGCAATATGGGATGTCTTTTCTAATCCGCAGAATCATGCCTGTAATGGACATCAGAAATCTCACGCAATCTTGCCGCCGCCGCTTCAGGCGTGATATCGCGTTGAGGCATCGCCAACATCTCGTAACCCACCATGAACTTGCGGACGGTGGCAGAGCGCAGCAAAGGCGGATAAAAGTGCGCGTGCAACGTCCATTCGGGATGATCAGCTCGATCATAAGGCGCTTGATGAAAACCCATCGAATAGGGAAAAGACATCGTAAAAAGATTATCGTAGTGCGTGGTGACACGTTTTAACATCCCTGCCAGAGCGTTGACTTCACCAGAAGAAAGGTCAGCCAAATAAGCAACATTCCGATGCGCAACAACCATGACCTCGAACGGCCACACCGCCCAAAATGGCACCAGGGCTGTGAAATGATCGTTGGAGAATAAAATGCGCCCTTTATTTTCAAGCTCAGCTTTCAAATAATCCGCCAAAAGCGTTCTGCCATTTTTATTCCAGTAAGCCAACTGATGTTCGAGTTCTTTGGCGGGTTCGTTGGGAATGTGCTCTGTTCCCCAAATCTGGCTGTGCGGATGAGGGTTGGAACAGCCCATCATGGCGCCCTTGTTTTCGAAGACTTGCACATACTCGATAAAATCATGGGAACCGATATCGGAGGATTGTGCTGCCCAGGTTTTGATCACAGAGCCAATAGACTCGTTCGTTAATTCCGGGAGAGTCAGATCGTGACGCGGAGAAAAGCAAACGACACGGCAGATTCCGCGTTCGGGAACGGAACTAAATAAAGGCTCATCCAGTCCCTGGCCTTCCGGTTTATCCGGCAATAACGCGGGAAAATCGTTATCAAAAACAAAAGTCGACTCATAATCCGGATTCCGGGTGCCGTTTGCTCTTTCGTTACGCGAGCAGAGGTAACAATTGGCATCATACGGAGGTAAATTCTCGATGGGCGGTTTCTCGACTTGTCCAAGCCAGGGGCGTTTGGCCCGCTGCGGGGAAACCAGGACCCAGTCCCCGGTCAAAAGATTGAAGCGTCGATGCGGTGAATCCAACATAGGCAATGGATTACTTCTTTCTACTCAAATGTTGAAACAAGTTTACTACATTTGTTATCGCCCAAATCCCGCGCCGAATTTCATAACATCTGCGACGACATCCGGGAAAATCCTTATTTCATTCTCTGTGTTCCGAGGCAGGTTCTCTGCTCTCACATATAGATCGCAAGACCGGGAAAAAATTCCCCAAGAAAATTAAGCCGGCCAAGAATCAACAATATACCAACTGCAACCAGGAATATCCCCGCGGCAAGTGTGACATAACGTGTCAGCTTTGTCATGCGCTTCATCCACGCACCTATACTGTCCATAACAAGGGCGGTGAAAATAAAAGGCAATCCAAGTCCCAAGGAATAGAGTGCGAGGAGCAGGATGCCCCTGCTCATTGAAGCTTGAGTCCCGGCGATGGTCAGCACGATACCGAGAGTTGGCCCGATGCAGGGAGTCCAGCCGGCAGCGAAAAATATGCCCATCAGAAAGGAAGAAACGTAACCCAGTCGGGGATCGGGTTCAGCATGTTTGCGAATTTCAAACTCAAGAAAGGGAATTTGCAACCAACCCGAAATCTGCAATCCAAAGAACACGATGATAACACCACCGATACGAGTAATCCATTCTCTATAAGCGTATAGAAATCTTCCAATGGCAGAAGCTGTTGCCCCCAGCATAATGAACACGATGCCAAAACCCACCACGAAGGCAACGCCATGGAATAAGACCTGCCAACGACTTACTTGTTTTGTTTCCTGACTGCCCGAACGTGCGGCCAGGTAAGTCATATAGCCGGGCAAAATCGGCAATATGCAGGGTGACAGAAAAGAAACAATCCCGGAAAAAAAGACAAGCCCGATGGACACATTGAAATCGTATGCGGGACTCGGCGCGGAAGAAAAACTATTAGAAGACATAGAAAATACAAACGGGCGCAAAGCCAATACAACAGCCACGGCCAAAACCAAACAGCCCGTTCCAGCCCCTACATCTGTGTTGCGTAGGGTAACGTTTCTAACCATGCTTCCAAATATTCAATAGGGCA
>JBJKOR010000585.1:0-2231 GCA_046707185.1 Anaerolineales bacterium
TGACTGTATTCGATCGTTCGTTGCTGCTGAAATCTTATGCGATGGCTGCGGAACTGCGCCGCAACGGTATTCCTGCAATAGTCTATCCTGAGCCTGCAAAACTACAAAAGCAGTTCAAGTTTGCGGACAAGATGAAGATGAAGGTGGCTGTCACGATCGGTACCGATGAAGTAGAAAAAGGCACGGCGGCGGTAAAAAATCTATCGAACGGCGAACAGCAAGTCGTCCCGCAGAACGAGGCGCCGAAATTCATCCGCGCCATTCTTGAAAGCAATCAAAGCTGATGATATAATCTGCCCGCTAATCAGACGGTGCCTGTAGCTCAACGGCAGAGCGCCACACTGTGGATGTGGATGTTGTGGGTTCGAAACCCATCAGGCACCCAAGGAGTCGGAGAAACCACCAGTCTCTCCGACTCTAAACCTCGGCCTACAGATTATCCGTCTGTTGTCCGCGTCCTCCATCGAGCCACAAGCTTGACGATTATTTGGGGACGTCGGGGGAGCTCAGGCCAGAATTTTACCACTTCTTAAAACGGCAATGCCCAACGCTTTCGCATTGGGCATGTGGAAGTGAGATGGCTTCAATAAAAAGAAACCGGAGAGTCACCATTCTCTCCGGTTCAAAACCCGACTTGGGTATGTCGGGAGTCCTGCTCCGGTCCGTAACCTGGGCAGAACATTGATCGTTGCGATTAGATTGTATCACGTTTGATGACCGCTGTTCACTTCATTGGGAGCGTGGATTGAAACTGGATCATAGAACAACAGGAGCGGAAGAAAATAAAGCCATGCAGCGGGAAGGACGTACAGCGAACGGACATCATGGAAGAGCAGCGCGCAGATTGGCGGCACGTTGGTCAATATGAACATAGAGAACCAACGGAAAGTCGTCCGATTAGGGTGATCCATAGCCTGAGACGTGTGCGCGAAGATCACACCCAAAAAGGTGAATATCGCAGTCATTGGAATCGGCTCGCGCAGGAACTTATCAAAACGACCGATCACACCAGCAAGGTAGAGGATCACGAAAATTATTGTAGGAAGAAAAAGAGTGACCATGGCAACGAGTTCAGACGATGACATCCGAAAGCGCTTCGACGTACTGGTGCTTGAGTGGTTGTTTGAAGCGGCGTTCTGTTCTGTCATTGCTTTCTTCCTTATCTATGGCGAACTTACCCATAGCGAACATTTTTGGAGCGATGTCGTTGTTCTGCTTATCCTTGCGGCGCTGTCATGGCATAAAGCGCTTGTTGTGAAAGCTATCCATGAAGGCTTGCATGTGATTGTAGCATACTGGCTTGGTGTTCCGCGTGAGCAGATCGGCGCAAAGGGGAATCAGGCGTTTACTGGCAAGGTCTCAAAATCTACTTGGGTGAAGTTCACTCTCGCGCCATTGCTGTTTCCCTTATTTGTCTTCATTTTGTTGCTCCTTGTTGATTGGCGGTTGGCAATTGAAGCGTCACTGATAATTGCTCTCGGCTCAGCGAACGACCTTGCGTTTCTGATGGTGGCCTTACAGCAGCCAGGCAAGTTTGTCGAAGACACCGAGGCAGGCATCTTTGTTCTGGAGGGCTGAATGACCATCGCCACTCCCTCCTACATCCCTCTCTCCGAAGCTGCGCGCCGGATGCGCGTGAGCCTCAAGGATGCGCGCACCATGCTAAAGTCTGGTAAGATAGAAGGCGGAAAATTACCCAACGGAGAAATGATCGTGGTCGTTGCGAGTCTGCCCATGAAAAAAGAAGATTTGCCGGAATATAAAAAATTTGCTCACCTTGCCAGTTCAGGGATTGGCATTGCTGAGGCTGCACGAAAATATGCGATGGCGTTCTCAACGATTCAACGATGGGTGCAAGTTGGCTATATTTCTCAAATGAGTCGAAGTGGACAAAAAATTCTTTTGAACGAGCAGGACGTTGCATATTGTGTCAGTATATATCGAAAGGTTGGAACTCAGGGACGCCGCTTGTTTAACTCTGACGGTACTCCTTACAAACCGAAGACCAGTTCCCTGGCGGGATAAAAAATATTTTCAGGAGCTTTGATAATGACCACCGCAAATCCAACCTGTACAATCTGTTCCAACCCAGCCAAGAAAAAATGTACGCGCTGCGGGCATTTATTCTGTGACCTGCATATTCGCTATGGAACTCCATACTACGCTTTCGGCAGGGCGCGATCTGCCCATAGCAGCACAGGAAACTATTGCGACGACTGTTGGAGTTGGTA
>JBJKOR010000586.1:0-1862 GCA_046707185.1 Anaerolineales bacterium
GCTCAAGATCAAGAAGCCGTTCCAACGCGTACGTTATGAACTGCAGGAGATCGGCCAGCCGACACTGGAAGACCTGTTGAAAGCAAAATTTGGAAAGTAAACCGTAGGGGCACAGCGAGACGGTTAACGGACTTTGTCGAAAAAATGTTCCGCTGTGCCACTACCTGATAAAGAGGTTCGGGAAGAAAAGCAGGGACACAGCGTGATGTCTTATATCCTCATCTTGAATTGTCTCGCTGTGCCTTTCCTGATGAAGAAGTTTGGGAAAAAAAAGTAGTGAGGTAGTTGGATCGTTGTATAGTTTGGTAGTTGAGAGTCGAGCCAACCAACCGCTCGACTCTCTTTGATTCCTTACATCCAAATCATCATTCTGTTTTTGCCTCATCCTTTTGCGGGCGCTTGCGAAATAAGCTGCGCCAGATTCCGCTCAAGAACAAAATTATTACGAACGCAACGTAAAACCATCCCAAAAATTGCCGGAATACTTCCGCATTGCCCATCAAGAAAAAGATCGAGACGGCGACGATCAGAATCAACGCAAAGCAGCCCACGAAAACCCAAAAAGCCTGTCTTCGGTGCAGACGGCGTTCTGCCGCGATCAGAAGGATTTCGCTCTTGAAGAATTGCAACAATAGGACCAGGACCACAATTGCCGCGAAAATAGTCAAAGGCAGTTCACTGGGAGTTATGAAATACTTCTGTCCAAGGATAAGCAGCCAGGATGCCAATGCCAGAGGCGAAAGAAAATAACACTGTGTATAGAAGGAACGCATAAGAGAGGCGGGCGTGAGCGGATTTCCACGGAAGGCTTCAATGGCCAAAGCGAACAATAAGGGGATGCTCAAGAAAGCCAGCGCCGCAAGAAAGCCTGGCATGCCTTCCAACGCCGACTGCCAATTTTGGGTTACCCGGCCTGCGGCGGGCGCGGCACTGATTGGCGCACCTTGTTCGGAAAGAGGCACACTCGGATCAACGACATAGACATCGTACTGGTTCTCATAGTATTCTCCCTGATGATCCGTGGCAGTTACGTCTATCGTCTTCCAGCCGGGAGTGTTCCAATTGTACGCGAAGTAATCTGTTGATTGGTTTGAGTCCCAGTTGCCATAGGAAGTGTATTTATTGTCAATCCATTCACCCCATTCGTAATTGTACTGATCCGCCTTCGAAATGAAATTTGCGGTTGCCGTGAACGTCGCATCCTGGTTAATTTGAGCCTGCGCTGGCCCGCTGAGAGTGACATTAGGCTGAGGCGTGACATAGGAGTAAACAAACGGGATGAGACTGCATAAAAGGATCAATAATATGGGGGAAAGATAGTCATCGAATTTGCCCTTTACGCCATCTTTGAACTTCTCCGAGACATAACCCGGAACCCAGGCTGGATGGAAAATGATTTTTGCAAGAGTCTTGGGAATCAAAAGCACCCACATCAGAATGTCATACGCCAGCCCTTCGATACTCTCGATCACTTGCGTCAAATCTATCATAGCTATCTCCTTTACCTGTAAAAATATCGATATGGACTTGCAAACACTTACACATATATAAAGATGCGATAGTGACAAAACAGAACAAGTCAATGAAAAAATGTTGCTACGAGCCGACTGAATTCTCCCGTTACAAGGCGTCGATTATCCTGCTAATGCGCTTTGCGGACCATAAAGGAATATAAGGTTCTCCAAATCATCAATCCCAATGCCGAAGTTGCACTCAACACCACCGCGAAGATCGGCGGGATCGGCTCGTTGAGAATCAGTCCGCGCAGGACAACCGCAAGCGGACCGGCGAAGAGCATGGCAAGCCCTACCCGACCTATGGTCACCCACCCAAAATTCTTTGAATTTTGGGTGGGCGGGGTG
>JBJKOR010000587.1:0-2008 GCA_046707185.1 Anaerolineales bacterium
GAGAATTCTCAGCGTTACTATGCAATCTGAAAACGAACCTCGCCATCGATCGAGTCTTCGTGAAAAGTGATCCATGATGAAGGGAGATATAATAAGGGGACAAAGAAGGAAGACAATCATGACAGTATCTGATATCAAAATATCCAACATCACGTTACTTATGTCAGCAGTTCACGAAGCGTTTTCTCAATTTTACAGAAACTATCTTACACTACTAAATAGCCGCCAGCATCGGATTTGATGTGATGAGAATCTGTATAACCCTATTTGGATTCATGGACAACCGCTCAGTGCTTCTTCCGCTTTACGACATAAATTATAGGAATGATCATACCAAATGTGACCGCCAATACCAAGCAACCAGTGACTATGTACACATCCATCATCGGCATTTGCAACAATATATGGCCCACAAAATAAGATGCTAACACCTCCACAGTTACCAACAATACATATGTAATAATAAATGCTACCCATGAGCGAATATTCATTTATTCTCCTTATATGATACTGTAGTTTCGCCAAAATAAAGGGATGAGCATTGGAAAATCTGGTAGGATAAGTTAGCTACAAAATCCAAAACCAGAGGCAACCAATGCTCCCGCTGATTGTACAACATTCTGAAACGTTAGTCACCTTCGTTCTGGCTCTTGACCTTGCGCTTTACCAACCACAAATCCGGCACTTGCTGCAGATCGTGGATGCAATCCTAGCAGGGGATGGCCGCAAAACCATGAGCGATTTAGCGCGGCGCTGGAAAAGTAGACCGGACCCAAAAGGGCTGGCGGACTTCTTTCGAGAAAGCCCGTGGACGGTTGACCTACTGGACAAACCGCGCCAGAAGTTCATGGTGCTGAAAGCCTTGGAACTGGCACGGAAAGCGGGTCTCCTGCGGCGGGTCATGGTTGGGCTGGACGAGATAGCCTGGGGAAGAAAGGGTGTGCTCGGCAAGGGTTCCCTGACCCTGCTGAGAATGTTCTTATTAAATTTTTCTTTACACCGATTTTTGCATGGCTTCATCCATCGAGATGCCTGCCATCATCAAACCGACGCCCCTCCCTTCCCTCCCCAAATACGACGATTCAAAATCTGTATGCAGATTCTTATTCGCCTCGTCGGATTTGGGGAGGGCGACCGAAGGTCGGGTGGGGCTGAGACTGTATAAGAATTAAAAGGAATATCAATTTGTTCGATTATTCCTCACGCCAACTTTTTACCTGGCTTCCCCCATAGAGATGCCCGCCAAAAACGAGACCCTAAAGGTCTTAAGAGACTTTTAGGGTTTTCTTTAAAACCTTCGTGCCCTTTGTGGTAAAGATTGTTTCACGCGGCTTTTTGCATGGCTTCATCCATCGAAATGCCCGCCATCATCAGACCGATCTGTTCGATGGTAGCCTGGCCGCGCTCCACGATGCCGACAATATTTCCTTCATACATGATTGCAATGCGATCGGAGAGCGTTCGAATTTCATCCAAGTCTTCCGAGATCAATAGAATTGCCGTTCCCGCTTCGCGCTGTGCCAACAGGCGCTGATGAATATATTCGGTCGCGCCGATATCCACGCCGCGCGTTGGCTGTGCGGCGATCAAGGCGAGCGGCTGGCGCGAGAGTTCGCGCGCCATGATCAGCTTCTGGATGTTACCGCCGGAAAGATTCTTGACCGGTGTATCGAGGCTGGGCGTCTTCACCGCGAACTCATTGACCAGATCGATGGCATGCGATTCCATCTGGCCAAAGTCAAGAAAGATACCGTGCGTAAATTGCGGTGCTGAATGATCGTGCAAATAGATATTCTCTTCGACCGAGAACTCCCGGATTGCGCCGTCCCGCATACGTTCTTCGGGGATATACGCCATACCCACATCGACGCGCTGGTTGAGCGTGGAGACGGTGATGTCGTTTTCACCGATGAACACCTGACCTGCGGTCGCCTTGCGCATGCCCGCCAAGCATTCCGCCAGCTCGCGCTGTCCGTTGCCGGAGACACCCGCCAGTCCCAGAATTTCA
>JBJKOR010000588.1:0-9244 GCA_046707185.1 Anaerolineales bacterium
CACACTGCCGAAGTGATTCAAGAAATGGGTGTGACGAATGTATCGCTGACCATGACTTCCGTGGATTTGGTGCGCGGCGTTCTCGCGACGGCTCACGCCAAAGTTAAAGCAGGCGTGACGACAAAAGATTTGTGGAAAGCATATCGAAGCGTGGCAAACGAAAATCCTTTTATTCGCGTCGTGAAAGAACAGCGCGGTATCTATCGCGTGCCCGAGCCAAAGATTCTGTCCGGATCGAATTACGCCGATCTCGGCTTCGAGCTTGATGAAAGCAGCAGTCATGTCATTTCGATGTGTGCCATCGATAATCTTATGAAAGGTGCGGCTGGCTCGGCAGTTCAATGCCTGAACTTGATGATGGGCTGGGAGGAAACACTGGGACTTGAGTTCGCAGGCTTGCATCCTATTTAAGCTTGAAGTTCGATGGTCGAGTAGAGCGTGTGTTCTTCTCGCTCATATCGAGACCATCAATAAAAAGCAGATATGAAATTGCATGATATGGTCTCGATACATTCCTCGCTTCGCTCGGAATTACTCGACCACCTTATGAAACGGAAAAAATAATGTCTCAATCAATTACAGTTGTCAAACTCGGCGGTACGGAAGGCGTGGATTTTTCCGCGATCTGCAAGGATGCCGCGGAACTGTTGAAGCAGGATAAGCAGTTGATCCTCGTTCACGGCGGATCGTCGGAAGCGAATGCACTCGGCGAAGCGTTGGGCGCACCGCCAAAAATGATCACATCGCCATCGGGATATACGTCAAGATATACCGACAGAAAAACGCTGGAAATATTCTTGATGGCGGTCAACGGAAAAGTCAATTCCTTGTTGACAGAGCAATTACAAATGCTTGGCATCAATGCCTTCGGCTTATGCGGACTGGATGGCAAATTGATGCAAGCCACACGCAAAGATTCGATTCAGTCCATTGACGCCGAGCGTGGCAAGCGGAAAATCATCCACGACGATTACACCGGAAAGATCGAAGCAGTCAACGCAGAATTATTGCTGATATTATTGGACGCCGGTTATTTGCCGGTCATTGCGCCGGTGGCGGTCAGCGAAAAAGGCGAAGCGCTCAATGTGGACGCCGATCGCGCCGCGGCAATGGTTGCATCCGCGTTGAAAGCGGAAACGCTTGTGCTGCTGACCGCTGTTCCAGGTTTGATGAAAAATTTCCCCGATGAATCAACGCTGATAAGACAATTGAATCAGAACCAGCTCTCCGAGGCACTCGAAGTCGCGCAGGGTCGGATGAAGAAAAAAGTCTTGGGCGCGGAAGAAGCGCTCAAGGGCGGCGTGAAGCGGATCGTCATCGCGGATGGTCGAATCGAAAATCCGATTTCAAACGCTCTGAAAGGAAAAGGAACCGTCATCCTATGCACAGCACAAATGTGAACGCACAACAAATTATTGATATCGAAACGAAACATTCATCCGGCACGTATGCCAAGCAGCCGCTGGTCATCGTGCGCGGACAAGGCGCGCTGCTGTTCGATGCGAACGGCGAAGAATATCTCGATTGCTCGTCGGGACACGGCGTTGCCAATCTCGGTCACGCGCATCCGAAAGTGGCGGAGGCGATCTACAAGCAAGCTTCCACGCTGATTACTTTATTCGAATCCTTCCCCAACGATAAGCGCGCTGAGCTAATACAGAAAATTACTTCGTTAGTGAATGGATTGGATCGCGTGTTTCTTTGCAATTCCGGTACGGAAGCCGTGGAAGCGGCGTTGAAATTTTCCCGCATCTCCACCGGACGAAAGAACGTGGTCGCCGCCATGCGAGCTTTTCACGGTCGGACGTTTGGTTCGCTCTCCGCGACGTTCAATAAAAAATATCGTGACGGCTTTGAGCCGCTTGTGCCGGGATTCAGTCATGTTCCGTACAATAACATCGAAGCGTTGGATAAAGCTGTGACAGACGAAACCGCGGCGGAGATTTTGGAAATAGTTCAAGGCGAAGGCGGAGTCTATCCCGCCAGCGCGGACTATGCCCAAGCCGCACGTCGCATTTGCGATGAGCGCGGCGCGCTGCTGATCGTGGATGAAATCCAAACTGGCTTTGGACGCACCGGAAAAATGTTTGCGTTTCAACACTTCGGCATCACACCGGATTTACTGACATGCGCCAAGTCATTGGCAGGTGGCGTACCAATGGGCGCGGTGTTGATCGGACATAAGATACAGAATCTTACGCCCGGTGTGCACGGCTCGACGTTTGGCGGTAACCCGCTCTCGTGCGCGGCGGGCGTCGCGGCGTTGACCGCCATCGAAGAAGAAGATTTGCCGGGTCAGGCCGCGGCGAAGGGTAAATACTTGATGGATAAGTTGAAGCAAATCCAATCGCCGAATATCCGCGAAGTGCGCGGCATGGGGTTGATGATCGGTATCGAGATGAAGCAGAAAGTTGTGCCGTATATCCGCGAACTGCAAAACTTGCACATCATCGTCTTGAACGCAGGCATGACCGTCATCCGTCTCCTGCCGCCGCTGGTGATTACGTATGAACAGCTTGATCACCTTGTGGATGTTTTGTCGGAAATCTTGATGAAGAATCTGACGAGCGAAGAAAGTTAACAATGGATAACGCAGACGCTTCAACGCTGATCGGTTTAGTCTCGCAGTATAGTCCATCGGGACAGGAGCGCGGCGCGGTGGAATGGCTCGTGACGCGCATGAAGTTGCTCGGATATTCCAACGCGTTTATCGATGAAGGGGGCAATGCAGTGGGCATTCTGGGGAATGGGCCCAAACAAGTTGTGTTGCTGGGGCATATTGATACAGTGCCAGGCGAAATTGATGTCCGCGTCGAACATGTAGGGGCGCAATATATTGCGCCCCTACTTTACGGTCGCGGGTCGGTGGACGCCAAAGGACCGTTGGCTTGTTTTGCCGACGCGGTGGCACAAATTGGCGCCAGAGATGGATGGCAATTCGTTGTCATCGGCGCGGTGGAAGAGGAACGCGATTCGGATGGCGCACGTTTTGTGGTCAATCAATATAAACCAGAATTTGCCATTATCGGCGAACCAAATCGCTGGGATCGTATCGCGTTGGGATACAAAGGCAGCGCATGGGCGAATATCACCGTCAAACGCGAGCAAGCGCATACGGCTAGCGGAGAGGAAACTGCAGCGGAAGCGGCTGTCGAGGTTTGGTTGAGAATCAAGACGTATGTGGATGCGTTCAACGCCGATAAACAAAAAGCGTTCGATAAATTACTGCTGACCTTACGCGGTATGAATTCCGAATCGAATGATTTCGAGCAGTGGGCAAAATTGCGAGTCGGCGTAAGGCTGCCGGTGGATATTTCGCCAAAGGATTGGTATCAAACATTAGAGAAAACCCTAAGGGTCTCTGAGACCCTTAGGGTTTTGATCGAACCAACAGGATTCGCTGTCCCGGCATGGGAATGCAGGAAGAACACTCCGCTGGTGCGCGCTTTCTTAAGCGGAATCCGCTCACGGGGCGGAGAGCCGCGGTTCGTCTATAAAACCGGAACCGCCGACTTAAATATCGTTGCACCGGTCTGGAAATGTCCAACAGTGGTGTACGGTCCTGGCGATTCGACTTTGGATCATACGCCGAATGAACATATCGAATTGGAAGAATATTCGAAGTCGGTGGAGGTTTTATCGGCTGCACTTTCCAAATTGACAAGTCCCACTTCGCGTCCCCATTGATATTTCTGCGCCCCTGGCGGGATTCGAACCCACAACCGACTGCTTAGAAGGCAGGTGCTCTATCCATTGAGCTACAGGGGCATGACGATTCACGCCTCTATTTTTGACACGTCGTCTGCGCGACTTTCTTCCGGCCTGGTCAACCCAAATGGCCGCAAACCGCGATAAATGCGCGGACCGCTTAGGGTTCTCAAGATGGTGAGCGCGGGACGATTCAGTTCCGCAGATAAATCTTCTGCACTCATGGGTTGGTTGCCGTTCGCCAAGAACACGCGAAAGACCGCTTCGACCATGGCGGTATGCTCATCGAAAAAACCAGCTTGGAGTGCGCAATGACTCATCAGCGCGTGCTGGATTCCATCCACCGGTTTGACCTCGGCCGTCTGCGGATCGATCCAATCGATCATTTCGCCTTCCTCCACGCCCGCCAACGCCTGCTGGTGCATCGGGCATAGGAGGGAGCGCAGGAAGACGTGCCAATCACTTTCGTTCTGTTTCCACCAATCGAAGTCAATATGGAAAGGTGTTTTCAAGCCGGGTTTCAATAAACTCATGCCTGCTCCTCCAAACGAAAGTGCAAATCGCCAACATGAATAAAGCGCGGCCGACTTGCCAGCAAGGCAAACACCGGTGCGGGCGGAGTCCTGCGAACCAGATTCACGGCGGCATATAATTCCTGTGCATGAACATGCCCCTGAGGGTTTAGTTTGGTCAACTCATGCATCACTGTAACAACCAATTCCTCGAACGGACGCTTCCTCTCCCATAAGGGATCAAGCGCCTTGAAATCAGAAACATAGATCGCCATCCGGTCGTTGAATTCCGCTGTGATGGGTTGCTTCAGCATGGCAAACACCAAGCCTCCATCCGTACCGACGATCAGCGTCCGCACCCAATCCTTCGAAGACCTTTGGGTCTTGGCCTCCACGATCACTTCACCGGGCTTTTGTCCATGCCGCACCGCGACCAAACTCCCCGGCATCAATTGATGCGATTTGTACCATTCACGCAATCCAAAGATATACCCATGTTTGCGAACCACCCAGCCCGGCATCTTGATGCCGGACCTTGCGTCCACCAGGGTAAATCGGACACGCGGTGATTCGTAGGCAGTTGGAAACAAAGCCTGCGCCCGCGCTGAAAGAGGCAGTGTACCCGCCCGCAAATGTGGATAAATCAAACTGATGGTAATTTCCCGAATGTCTTTATGACTCGAGGTGTTCTCTTCGCTCAGTTCATCGTCGAGCTGAGTTTCGAGTTTCAGCATCGCTTCGTCGAGTGCAGTGCGATCGTAATCAATTTTTTCATAGCGCAGGAAGGTGGGCAATTCACGCACGCCCTCCGGTTCCAGTCGGTGCAGGCACCATAGCACTTCTCCCGCAGGCCCCACCTCGTCGAAACGCTCGTCGGATTGCAAAGCATAATTCAGCGAAAACTCTGCCAGTTTTGGATTCACATCCGCGGGCAATTCGATATCTTTCAATAACGAGGCTGTCGGCAAAGGTTCGCCTTGCGCCACGTCCAAAATGGCTTCGGCCAAATTGAGATGACCTTCGTTGATATCGATCAACAGGCCGCTCGGGAACCAACGACCTGCAATTTGCACCAACTCATCAATCTTCGAAAACGCCGCTTCGATCTTCTTTTCGATTTCTTCGCCATTTTCAACGAGCACAGTTTCCGCATTCAAATCAGTGGTTTGGGAAACGTCCGCGGAAATATTGTTCAAGGCGTGATCCGCCAACGAAGCGGCAAACAGGCGTTGTCCGCCGTCCTGCATTTTCACTGTCACAACCTCGAATTCACCCGCTTCGGGATTCCGCCCGGGACGCGTCGCCGTTACTGTTCCTTTTACCCAACTCATACCGGGAAAGACAAGGTTCTCGCCTACTACATAGCGCGCACTGGGCATATAAATTTTTCCGCCCGCTTCGCGCTTCTTGCGTTCAGCCTCAATCTCCATCTTGATGCGTGCATCGACCAAAATGGGAGCCAGATCGTGCGCACTCAACGGCGTCTCGATCTCGAATAAATACGTATGCAGGGTTTCGACATCTTGCTGTGTGATTTCGAATGTGTTCCAGTAATCGGCTGGTAATGAAAATGTGCTTGCCATAGAATCCTTGATGCCTGATATACAAAAGTTGCCCGTCAATTATACACTACCTTGAAGGAATATCTCATGGAAATACGCGCAAAAACTATCGACACAAAAAGCTCCACGAGCTTGCTTGTAATTACCGCCCAAAATAATTTGTACGATATTCAACATTGCGAGCAAGCTCCAACGATTTCTCGTTGACGCGCAAAGATTATAATGTGTACGGCAATAACCATATATTCTGCTGGCACTGGAGAACGCCTCGCGTGAGGCACGCGGCGCCGATTATTTGAACGAAGATTTCGATATCGCAATCCGGGACAGCGCGGGCGCCTATATTCGTGGCGAGGAGACTGCGCTGTTTGAATCCATCGTCGGGAAAGGCGGTTTTCAACGCATGAGCCGCCCTTCCCGACGATGATGGTTTTCGACAAAACGCGTGACATACACGATTATTATCCATGCAAGTGTTTCCTGCACGCAAAGGCGATTCACCGACTTCAGCCTCCCCAAAATACGACAATTTAAATTATTAGATGCGGTTTCATTTTTTGACTGGTCGTATTGGGGGGAGGTGCCGCAAAGCGGCGGAAGGGGTTGATTATGCTATACTTCGCAACACTCATTGTGCAAGATTCCTTATAGAGGTAGCCATGAATGAACTTTTGGAAGATGCTGCAAAACGTGCAATAGCTTATCTTGAAGGTCTCGACTCACGAAGCGTTGCCCCAACCCCCGAAGCCATTGAAAAGCTCAAACTACTCGACGAACGCTTGCCCGAAGGACCAAGCGAACCTGCCAGCACGTTGAAATTTTTGGATGAGATTGCCTCGCCAGCTTCGATGGCGATGGCGGGAGCTCGTTTTTTCGGATTTGTCATCGGCGGATCATTGCCAGTAACTCTTGCCGCAAATTGGCTGACCGGTGCATGGGATCAAAATGCGGCGCACTATAACCCCACTCCAGCCGCGGCACAACTCGAGCAAGTCGCTTTGCATTGGCTGCTCGATCTATTCGATCTTCCACGCGAGTGCGGCGGCGGATTTGTCACAGGGGCAACGCTGGCAAACTTCACTGCTTTAGCCGCGGCCCGTAATTCTGCACTCAAACGCGCGGGCTGGAATGTCGAAGCTGATGGTTTGTTCGGCGCACCGCCGATTACGGTGATCGTCGGCGACGAGGTGCATGTTTCGCCAGTCAAAGCCTTGGGAATGTTGGGGCTGGGAAGAAGCCGCTTGATCAAAGTACCCGTTGACGGTCAAGGGCGGATGCGTGTCGATGCGTTGCCGAAATTGTCGGGGCCAACGATCCTGCTTGTGCAAGCGGGCAATGTCAACACCGGCACGTTCGATCCAATCGATGAACTTTGCGAGATCGCGCACCAAGCTGGCGCGTGGGTGCATGTGGACGGAGCATTCGGCTTGTGGGCACTGGTTAGTTCATCGATGAATCATCTCACGGCTGGCATCGCCAAAGCGGATTCATGGGCGACAGATTTTCACAAGTGGCTGAATGTCCCATACGACAGCGGATTGGCTTTGGTTCGCGATGCTGATGCTTTGCAGGCGGCGATGGCAGTTACCGCGGAATATCTTCCGACTGCCAGCCCATATCGCAACCCCTCGGACTTCACACCCGAACTCTCGCGCCGGGCGCGCGGCGTGGAAGTCTGGGCGGCTCTGCACGCCTTGGGCCGAAAAGGAGTTGTTGAGCTTGTCGAGCGCAACTGCCGACAAGCCAGACGCTTTGCAGAAGGTTTGCGATCCGCTGGCTATCAAGTGTTGAATGATGTGGTTCTCAATCAAGTGCTGGTGTCATTTGGCGATGCAGAAACGACGCGCAATGTGATTTCCGGAATCCAAAGTGATGGAACCTGCTGGTGCGGCGGGACGGTTTGGCAGGGAAAGACGGCCATGCGTATCAGCGTTTCGTCATGGGCGACAACGGATGAAGATGTGGAAAAGAGTCTGGATGCCATGCTGCGCGTTGCAAAGGAACGCGTGCGATAACTTGCAGAAATTTGTAAGGAACTAAGTTTAGGTCGCGTTTACAAGGAATTACGCTCTTTAAGCGAGACGCGACCTATTTGCTCCGTTCTTTCCGATCCTTGATGATAAACGGCAAATAGAGAAGCAAAAAACACAGGATACCGATCAGTTCCATAAAGATGATGTAATACGGCCAGGGCGGCAAAAACTGAAGAACACTGAATGGTGCGGGCTTTTCATTTAGAAACAAATAGTTGGAGCCAAGCGCCCTGTTGACAAAATAAATAACGAACATATACGCGTTCGTGCCGATCACGACTCGCCAGAACGATTTCCACGTTGGGCGAAACCTTTCCACAACAGTCATATAAAGCGCGGCAATGATGACAAAACCATGCGAGATAAAAACCTGTATAAAGCGATAATGTGGAAAACCATAGATGCCAAGGTCGGGAGTCAATAGATAATTGGCAGTTGCGGTGATACCCAAAAAATACGCGAACTCATAAATGGGATAAATTTTGAATATCAGCATCAAACCCGAAAGCCAAATCAGCACACTGCATACGTTCAACGGCAGCATGAACGTGTCGCTCCAATAACCCCAATAGATATTCCAAACATGCCAACTGATCTCCGAAGCCCACAAAATCATCGCCAGCGTCCAACGGATTCTGCGCTTCGTCTTTTCGCTCGAATTCTTAAAAGGAATGAGAAGGAGGAGGATGATAACAATGGAAAGGAGCGCGACGATATGAGCAACTCCAAAGTATTGAAAGGCCGGACCGGTGTAATTGCCAGCGAAATATTTTCCCATAATATGAATAACCTGAATTCAGGATAAATAAGAATCGCCCTGAGCGGACACTGAGCGCAGTCGAAGTGGAAGTCGAAGGGCAAGATTGAAGACATAACCTGCGTTTCGGCTACGGCCTAACGGTCTCCGCTCAACGCGACTAAAAGTATATTTTCTGTTATCCTGAACTGCGTCCATTAAGTTCGATTATAAAACCCGCGTCGATAAATTTCGGCGCGGGCATCATTTCATCCGTTCATTCTGGACTTCGAGCGGGCTCAGTTTTATAAGCTTAAACGCGGCTTGCGCCGCGCTTGCGTCCGCGGCGCGCAGACGATGGAGGAGATAGATGGTCGAAGCAAACAACAGCAAAGCGTTGGCCTGATGGCTCATGGCAATGGCAATTTCCACATGCAAAAGGATGACTGTGATTCCCAGGATGATTTGCAGGACAACCAGCGTCAATACAAGATTGAGGGCTGTCTTGACGTCGCTCGATACATTTTGTTTTTGAATAAGCCAGTAGAAGAATATGGCCGCAAACAATCCGACGAATGCAAACCAACGATGAATGAACACCACTGTCAGCGGTGCAGCGACCAGATTCATCAGCGGCGGCTGGAGTTGGCTGAGTAATCCGTTTGGAATGAGCTGGCCAAGCATCAGAGGCCA
>JBJKOR010000589.1:0-1342 GCA_046707185.1 Anaerolineales bacterium
ACCAAGTAAGCATCCAGTATGAATCGAATAACCTGATTGGCTTTGTGAACGCGGACGGCAGCGGGAACACCTTGATAAAGCTCAAATACCGTGCTTATAGACCGACTTTTTCGCTGGCAGCAGGCGGCCTCTTCTTTCATGAAAACACAACAGAATCTCCTGACCTTTTAGGAGGGGGCGGTCCAACTTATTTCTTGAGTAACTCTGGAGTATATACATATTGTGCCTCTTTATATGATGAAAGCTTCATCTTTCCAGTGAATGGTACAGGCTATTTGCTGGAGTCCGATGGAGGAAATATTGAACTTGTGGACATGAAGACCTGTAGTGTTGTCAAGCAATTGGTCGAAATCCCTAATCCAGGCGGCGTGGGAGGGCTAGTAGATTCTGCTTATCCTTCATCATCGGGAAAGAGTATAGTTTATAGTGAGAGTTCTTTAGCGCCAAAGCAAGATGTGATTTATATTATGGATATTGAAACAGGGGCTGTCCGGGAAGTTCTTCAGGGTGGATACAATGCAAGTTTCTCGCCTAACGATCAAAAGATTGCCTATGTGGGAGATGATGGAATCTACATTGCGAACGCAGACGGAACCGGAAGCAAGCTGATCGTAAGGATTGACTTTAGCAGCTATTCAGGAGGTGCTAATGGCCTTCAATTTCCTTATCCATTTTGGTCATCCGATGGAACTACCTTGGTTTACCACAAATGCAATACTGAAGACTGTCACGATCTTTCCGATTTTAGTATTTATAAGGTCAATGTGAATAGTGGAGTGGAACAAAAAATCATTGACGGCGGACTGTATCCCATTTGGACAAAATGATTCCCTATTACCATAGGGATTGCTCTCAACTTACAAAAATGGCAATCCGTACTTATGGCGGAGTGTCGTTTTTTTATTTTGTGGTAAAACAAGGCCATGTCTGACGAACGACCTTTAGCGTTAGTGACCGGCGCGGCGCACAGACTCGGAAAAGCCTTTGTGCTGGCTTTAGCCCGCAGGGGCTACGCCATCTTATTGCATTATCGAGCTTCCGAGATGCAAGCCACCAATACTGCATCTCAGATCCGCACACTGGGAATGCCGGTCTTTCTTTCCCAAGCCGACCTGACCGACCCGCAACAAATCGCGTCTTTATTTTCCATGGTGGATAAGATACCGCATCCGTTGAAGGTGCTGGTCAATTCAGCGGCGGTGATTCGCGTCGGTGACCCGCGCACGCTTTCCGTCAAGGATTGGGACGCGGCCTTCGATCTCAATTTACGCGCCCCGTTTCTGTGTGCGCAGGAAGCGGCGCAGCGCATGACGAATGGCGGGTTGATCGTCAATGTTACGGA
>JBJKOR010000590.1:0-2853 GCA_046707185.1 Anaerolineales bacterium
TTAAGCATAAAAAAATGACACAGATGCAGGCGGCCGCGTTACTTGGCATGCCTCAGCCGAAACTTTCAAACATGCTACGAGGACAGTTCCGCGGAATTTCTGAATCCAAAATGCTGGAGTGCCTGACTAGGTTGGGCCGTGATGTCCAAATTGTCGTCAAAACGCCTTCGAAAACACGTAAAGTCGGCGAAGTATCTGTCCGGTTCGCTTAAACGATCATCGGCGCTGAAGCAATGCGCTATACTCGGTGTAGCTCAGGTAGCGTAAATGAAAAAATACACCCAGGTGTATCAATTCAAAATCACCCTCTTGGGAATTTCACCAGCAGTGTGGCGTAGAATACAAGTTCCAGAGGTCTATTCTTTCTGGGATTTGCACGTTGCAGTTCAAGATGTCATGGGCTGGCAAGATTGCCACCTTCATGATTTTTCGCTTATTAACCCGCGTTCAGGAAAGAAAGAACGATTCGGGATTCGGGATTCCGGATGACGATGATGAACTGGAGTTGTTCGCAGATTGGGAATATAGTATGGCTGACTATTTTTCGAGGGAGAATAGAAACGCCCAGTATGTTTATGACTACGGCGATAATTGGGAACACCGCGTAGAACTGGAAGATATTTTGCCAAGGATTAAAGGGGCTAAGTATCCATGTTGCATTGGCGGAGAGAGGGCTTGCCCCCCGGAAGATTGTGGTGGTGTTCACGGATATGGAGAGTTTTTAGAAGCGATAATGGATCCTAAGCATAAACAACATGAAGACATGCTCCTTTGGGCTGGTCCTAATTTTGAGCCAGAAACATTTGTCGTGAGTGAAGTGCGATTTGGTGATCCGAGAAAGAGATGGAAATACGCATTTGAATAAAATATTGTTTAAAATGGTTTAATTGCGAACTACGACCAGCAATCGATAGGCAGTTTTGCGTCGAAATGTGCACCAATAGCAAGTGCAAGGTGGTTTGCCATTTCCCCATACCCATGCATTCAGGAGACCATCAATGAGCCGCTGGGAGGAATTGAATAAAAAGCAGAAAAAACATATCCGCGAGATGGCCGGCGTGGCCTACGAACGCGAGATGACTGCGGCTTTGGACGAGTTGTTCGAATATTATCACAAATGGAAAAAGGGCGAATTGAATCCTTTTGATGTCAGCGAGGCGATTCATAAGTTCCATAACGGGATATCGCGCGATCTTTACAAGCAATATGCTATGGTTGGCGACCGTCCAGACATGGCAATTGTGATCGCTCTGGCGCACGGTGTTTTGAAATTAGAAGAACTAGACGAAGATTGCCGTGCGTTCTATCGGGAGCGAGTAAACAGATTTCTGGAATGAACGAAAAAAGATTCTGTGTATTACAATCGGAACTTCGCAGATATATTTATCATGCCCGGCAAATAGTTGTTAGGTGGCATTCATAGCCGATTAGGCTAATCCGATTGCTATGTCCTGATCGAATCAGACGAAGAGAATGCCGCCCTGAAGTCGTGGAATTGCCCCCATGGCCTTGTGAAGAAATAAATATATGATGACTACACAATTAGGCGACCTGAAAATAAGAGGAACGAAACACGCGCAATCGGGACTTGGCTTAATGTGCCTGAGTAGTGTCATCATTTTGGGTGTGTCTTTTATGATACTCGGGACCGATTGCTTCCGATTTTTTATTATCTCCTGCGTGGGCTTTAATTTGTTTTTCGTTTTGATTCTCTATAACTATAATTTAACAAACAACTTTGTATTTGATGATAAATCTCAGAAAATCAAAAAAGCTCCTTTCATTCGTATCCCCTATGGGAAAATTTGCGAAATAATTATTTCTCAAAGAAAAGGTCATTATTTTATACGAGTCAAAAAACAACATCGGCTTTTGCCATATCTTCTCGTAGGTGGCATATCAAAAAAAGATGCCGAACTTGCGGAGAAAGAATTTAAGCAACGTTTTGACGAAAGCATTATCCACAGCGAGTCATACACAAGACAACAACGGCGTAAAGCAGTAATCGGAGTGGTTTTAATGATCGCGACAGTAGTATTTGGTAATTTAGCAATGAACTTCGTTCTTCGCGACATCTCATATAAAGTCGTATCGCCAATAAATAAGGACTGGCTTAATTTGGGCCACAACTCCGCGGGTATTCGCTACCAAATAGAAGGCATTTCTTTCCGACTACCCGCATATTTTGTACAAGTGCGTCGGGAAAAGACCCACTTGCACTTCGAGGATAAATACGCGGGAATAAAGTTGAGCGTTGTTGTAGACACGCCATTATCTTCGGACCACAATAGCCAAGTGATGCAATTTATGACCGGTTTGCGAACAGACCTGGATTGGAATCGAATCGGGTACACAGCACGATACGGCCTTATTCCGACTATGATGAACTCTCTGCTCTTTGATCACTTGTCTGATATCAAACTATACGAGCTGAGGCATGGGTCGATACAAGGCATAGTTGTCCAGGGAATAAATAAAGGGAAATTTACTGCCCAAATATTACTTGCTATGAACAATCGCACAATAAGCTTTTATCTATCAAAACCCACAAATCGAGGGGAAATACCGGAAATCTTTTTGCGCAAAGTTGTGTCGAGCGTCGATACTGCCTAGCGGTGCAATAATTGGCGGAAAGCCAGTGGCCGTTGATGGAATTTGCTATAAACATGAATGAAAGTTGCGACCAGAAATGTGCAGCCTGAACATTATGATGAGCTTGCGGGTTTGTAGGTGCTCCTGACAATCCCGTCGAGTCGGACCGGCATCAACTTGCGATCTAAACTGGCAATTTGCATTAACTTTCATGGGGGGGGCATATGGGTAGTTCCGCAGAATCTCTCTTGGTCGATGTGA
>JBJKOR010000591.1:0-3877 GCA_046707185.1 Anaerolineales bacterium
CAGTTACGGAGATCCTAGTGCTGTACAACTGCTTGACGACAACTTGCCACAAATTCCTCTTGCCATTAAACCAAACGGGAGCGAAACGGTCTATCTTTCCGATAAACAAATATCCAAACTAGATAAATCATTGAAGAAACTCCCATCCATTTCTTTCGATCCTTCTCAGTGGGATTATGCTAAAGGCCGCCGAAGTAATAATCCCATTGCATTTAACATGGCCTGGCAGCCCGGCACATCACTGATTTTTTTGTACAGTGAGGGCGGCATGGGAGGAGGTGGTTATACTTTCATCTTGAATACCGACACTGGCCAAATCTGTGAATTAAATCTTGGCGGTTGGGCATCAGAAGCGCGCTGGAGTCCAGATGGGCGCTATCTGGCATTTATTAGGTCAACGAGGTATGCTCTTCCCACTTATTCAGCAGACCTGACCGTGTTAGATACAGCAACAGGAAATCTAAAAGTGCTTAGTATCATCCCCGAGGAAGTAGAGGGATCACATTTTGTAGATGATTTTGTGTGGGCACCCGATGGTCGCCACCTGCTTGCTGTTGGAGATATCTATGTACAAGGTAGTCAAGATAAAATTGGACTATATCTTATAGATTTTGTAACTGATCAAAGTGTTAGTATTCTTCCTCAAGATGAATTCTTTTCACAGGGACTGGCATGGTCGCCCGATGGCTCAAAGCTGGTCGTACGTTGTCCAATGAATGGAATAGATCGTGTCTGTTTTATTTCTGTTCAGGAAGCCAAGCAATAAGCAGAGGAACATATGAAACACAGAAACATACTTCTGGTGGTTTTCTTTCTCAGCCTGTTTGTCTTCCAACAGGTGCGAGCTGGCCCGACGCTACCGTTACAGTCTCAAAATGATTCAGCCCCCGCGTCGGTGAATGTACTTCGTTCCAATGTTTATGTTTATATGTTTCAATTGAAATCGAATACTGGAGGTTTCCTAAACGACACGCCCGAACGATGTAGCTGGCCCGACAATTTCGGCGTATTTGGATGTGGAAGTAATTATGCTGATCTTCCTCCTTTGGACCCCGCAGGCTTCTTGAATGTTGATGTTGAGCAATACTATCTTCGTGATGTGATCGCTGTCGAAATGGATTTAGTGGAACTTTCCCCTGAGTCCGAGGCATTAAAGGCTCAAGCGGTTGCGTCGCGCACCGTTGCAAATTGGAAGTCTGTGCATGGCCCCTGGGACACAGGAGATGGGTACCCGCAAACGAAAAAAGACACAGGAACAATAAATAATTCCAATGAGTATCAAGTATATGACCCGGGTGCTCATAACACTTCCGCTTATAAGTCTGTTATAGATGCAGCGGTTGATGAGACTAAGGGCCAATTTCTTCAATACATAATGAAAATAAATGGTCAGACCTACCACGCCATTGACGCAGAATTTTTTGCGGATGTAGCATTAAGGACAACCAATGGCGATCTTGTTTCTGCACCCTATCAAAAAGGTGTTGAGGACCCAATCAGTACGTCATGTATTCGTAGTGTATCTGGCCAGCACACTTATGGTATGAGTCAAAGAGGCGCGATCCGCTGGGCAAAGGGCAATACATGCCCCAACGGAAGCGGCGCGGCTTGGCCCGTAAAATGGAACTATCAGCAGATCCTTGCCCATTACTATACCGGGATAGATTTTATGAATGATTCCAAGGGCACGAAAATTGCGCCGGATAATCGCTGGAATTTGCTGAATTACAGTACACCAAATGGCATAACGGCAAACACCGGTACGAATTTCAACGTGAGCGTCACTTTGCAAAATACTTCCACTACCAATTGGGCATCCAATCCTGTTGTTATAGGATATAGATGGAGAACAACAGACGGTTGGCAGGATGTACCGGGCGCGCAGGTTCAAACCCTGGCCAAAGGCGCTTCCACTGACCCAGCGTTATCCCTATCCTTGTCCATTCCGGTTCCTTCTGATTTGCCGAACGGCGCAGGCACATTATATTTGGATGTGCGTTATCAAAACGCTTCTGCCAGTTGGTTCTCCAACGGAAATTGGCCCGATGCCGAAATCCCCGTGACTATAAACGGGTCGGCAGGACAACCCATTGGCATCTCTATCAGTCAAGGCAGTGATGATGGCGGCACAAATCCGACACCCTGCACCTTCTCCGCTACCGATAACGAAGTCTATCTTGGAGAGTGCATCGGCGGCGGCAACATTACCAGCGGTTTCCGTTTCAACAATGTGCAAATTCCAAGCGGCGCTCATATTGACAGCGCCTATATTACCTTCACAGTAGATGGTCCATACAGTGTGCCTGTCAACGTGCGAATTTATGGAGACAATACTGCAAACTCACAGACCTTTAGTGATTCCAATCCGCCATCGAATCGCCCGCCCACAGGAGATTCAGTAGCATGGAATATCCCCAGCACAGATGTCTGGAGCCTCGGCGAAACGCGCAACACTCCCGATTTGTCGCAAGTGATTCAAGACATTGTCGATCCGGGAACCGGTTGGAACGCAGGAAATTCGCTTTCGCTCATCTTCGCAAATAATGGCTCCACCAATTACCGACGTGTAATTGCCTTTGAACGCGCAAGCTGGGACCCGAGTCTGCATGCGGCGCACCTGGTTGTCACTTATGATCTAAGCACACCTACGCCGACACCGACACCTACTCCCCTGCCAACTCCCACGCCCATCCCGCCCACACCAACTCCCACTATTGCCCCGACGCCAACTCCAGCTCCAGCACCTACGCCTTCATGTAGCTGTTACTTGGATTGGTTCGGCAATCACATATGCCTGTTCTCAAGCGTTCAACAGAACTTCGCGCGGGCACTGTACACGCTGCAAAATTCGACCGTAGATCTTACCTTGTTCCATCGCGTCGAAAATGAAATCTTGGCAAAAACTCCAGAGGGTCAACGATTTATTAATCTATATTACACTTACAGCCCCGAGTTGATCCAGATCGCGAAAGCCAATCCGAATGTCAAGGCTGAATCCGGAACAATGATTGATATGTGGAGTCCTAATCTTCAAGCATTGGTGGATGGCAAGGGAGGTCAAGCGATCATCACGGCGGATCAGATCACGGCTACGGAGAAGTTTGTCCAGGATATATATGTGAATGCCAGCCCTGAATTCCAGCAGGCTATTACAGATACGCTGGCTCGGCATCCTTTGGATCCGCTGGCAGGCATGACGATGGATCAAGCGTGGGCTAACTTGAACGGCTATCAACTAACCTGGTTGCCGCCGCTCGCTACCGCAAATCCTTACGTGGCGCAAACTGGAAGCACGATTCCTATCCAGTTCACCCTCACCGATTTCAAAGGCAACTTCGCGGTTGATAATTCTGTGACGTTGAAAATTCTTGACGCAAATGGAAACATAGTGGCTGGGCCATTTGGGATAAACAACAATCCAACACAGGGCATTACGATCCAGGGAAAGAAATATCATTACAACTTCAAAACCACAGGATTGGCCGTTGGTCTGTATACCATACAGGTTTCCTATAATTCAGCAAATGATCAGCCTGCTATCTACGCAATACAACTCGCGGCAGGAAAGAAATAAGCATTCCTCCGCAAACATGAGAATTTCGAAGATATAAAAGTGAGGCGCATTTTGGAAGTGCGCCTCACTCACTTATATCGAAATCAACGCAGGTTGTTTTAGCGTTTGTGCCTGCATGGACCACGGTCCCGTCCATGTGATTTTGACTGGAACGACTTTGCCTTTCAGTTCATCGTTCGATTCAACGAACACAAGTTTATTTGTCGGCGTGCGGCCCTTCCAGCGTCCTTTGACTTTTTCCTCGAATAAAACATCCACGGTTTGGCCGAGATATTTCTTGTTGATCGCGTCTACGATCTTTTC
>JBJKOR010000592.1:0-8314 GCA_046707185.1 Anaerolineales bacterium
GGAACTCGCGCACTTCCGGGCTGAGGCCAGAATCCCGGCTGGACACTATCATAATATCATTAATTAGCGTGGCGAATTCATGTCCCGATGGGATACCGGCAAATTGAATACCATGATTCGAGATTTGCTCGCCATCTTTGGATGCCACCACAATAGTCGGTGCTTTATCCACATGATATTGATCCGCCATTTCCTTATCGGCTTGGATATCATAAACGGTTATGTTGACTTTATCATGTGTTGCGACGACTTCGTCCAGAAGCTGTTGAATTTCTCCGCAGTAGTCGCATTGCTCGCGCGACCCAAAGAATAGAATCTGAACCGGCTCCTTCAGTTGTGCGAAGGCTTCGCCGATCTGTTTGACGATCTGATCGTCGAGAAGTTTTTCCATGAGAGATCCCTAATCGCTGGCTGCAACAGGTGCGACCACCTGGGTCGTAATATCGAACTTGGGCGGATGCTCAAGATGCTTCTTCACCGCGCACAAATCTGCCGAGCGAATGAGCGAGTCGCGATATTTCTCCGGGAAGGTTGGCGGCACTTGAATCTCAAGATCGATCTTTTCCACCATGCCATTGAACGGATTGGCGTGAATGCGCTGAATAATGCGGATGTCTTCCGTTGGCAGTCCGCGCTGGCGGCAAAAGCCCAAAACATAAATTCCGGCGCAAGTTCCGATCGAGGAGAGAAAAACCGCAAAGGGCGTTGGAGCACTGGCCGCGGGCGGCTGGTCGGTCGGGATGGTGAACCCGCCAAAATGTGCGTCGACGCGGGAGCCGCCGGGAAAGTCAATCATCATTTCCATTTTCTAATCTAATACTCCTTTTCGAGTTTTATAATTTCATAGTACATCGTTTGGATGCACTCCGTTTGAAAAAGTTGCAAATGAGTTTCTCTCTGATGTATACTTGCACCTTTGTAACTTTTGAAGGTTGAACTCATCTAATGGTTAATCCAACATCGCAGGAACTATCGCTCGAAAAACTTCGCACCGGCGACCGCGCCGAATTTGCCCGTATGGTGGATGCCTTTTCGGGACCCGTCTATCGTTTGGGCTTGCGGATGCTTGGCAATTCACAAGACGCCGAGGATGTTCTTCAGAACACGTTTTTGAACGCCCTGACGCATCTCTCCGACTTCGAAGGGCGTGCCAGCCTCGCAACCTGGCTCTATCGCATTGCCGCCAACGAAGCGCTGATGCTGATCCGGCGCAAGAAGCCGGAATTCAATATCGAAGATACACGGGCTGATGATCCCGATGTGGAGTTGACGCCCAGTTATTTTGTGGATTGGAGCGGTTTGCCGGAGGACGAATTGCTTTCGCAAGAAGGAAAAAAGGCGCTCGACAAAGCCGTTGCCAATCTGCCGGAGAATCTCCGTATTGTATTTGTCATGCGAGACATCGAAGGATTATCCATCAGGGAAACTGCGGAGGCTCTTGGATTGACCGAGACCAACGTCAAAACCCGATTGCTGCGTGCCCGTTTGCATCTGCGTGAACAATTGTCTGTTTATTATAGTGAACGTCTTATTCGTGAGGAGAACGATGACTGATCATACCCATTTGAATTGTGATACCCTGCTCGGCTCTTTATCGGAATACATCGATGGGGAATTGAGCGCCGAATTGTGCCGCGAAATCGAAAAGCATCTGGCCGGATGCGAGAACTGCCGCGTTGTTTTGAATACCACCAAGCGGACGATCGATCTCGTTCAGTCTCCGGCCGAGGCGGTTCCCGTTCCCGACGATGTGCGCGAGCGCCTTTTCAAGCGCCTCAACCTCGACGATTATCTTAAGCCGAAAGCTCAATAAAACTTCTGCCTCTTGTCAGTTTACCGAACGGCCTCCATGTCACATGGAGGCCGTTCGATTCTCCTAAACGTTGTGATGCTTCGCAAAAGGGTTGTAAATTCGTCTGTCTTAATATTATTTTGGTGAAAATATTGATTTAATATTTAATCTATACTATAATATTGGTATAAAGTATTATTCAAAGGAAGGTTTATGCCCCGTAAAAAAAATCGCGTTCCGAATCAAAGCATTTCCTTTGTGCCCGATGCGGATAACAGGGAGATCAGCGTAGGCCAGCATTTGCGCAGTATGCGTGCATTACGAGGTCTGTCCATGCGGGAACTGGCGGAGGCGAGCGGGCTGAATATCAACACGCTCAGCCTGATCGAAAACAATAAAACATCGCCAAGTGTGAGCACGCTGCAACAATTGGCAACAACGCTGAAGGTTCCCTTGACTTCCTTCTTCGAAGCAGAAACTCCGCGAAGAAGTATCGTATTTCAGAAAGCCGGCCAGCGGCCGCGCGCCGATTTTTCACATGGAGTCATGGAAGATTTGGGCGCCGGGTTGACTTTGCGAGGCGGCCAGCCTTTGATTGTTGTTCTGGAACCGCAAGCGAACAGCGGTTCAACGCCCATCGTGCATACCGGCCATGAATTTGTCTATTGCCTGAATGGGCAGTTGACGTATTTCATCGATGGGCAGAAGTATTTACTTGAGAAAGGCGATAGCCTGATCTTTGAAGCGCACCTACCGCATCGTTGGGGAAACTTTGAAAAAGTCCCCACGCGCTCCTTGCTTATTATCTGCCCGACCGATGAAAACGATCATCCGACGGAGAGGCACTTTTCATCTCAGTAAAAATGGCGGCATCGGTATTGGCCAGAAAGGAGTTACCCCACGTCTCTCAAAAAATTCCTGCCAGTGACTATAACAGGAGTCGTTTTGTTCTTGGTTGGCTTACTATGCTTATGGGAACCATCTTCCGCGTTTGCCCAGTGCGGAAGAAGTCCACCGCCCTCCTCATGCACCACCTGTTATGCCCAGGAAGACCCTGTGACCGACCAAGGCGAATGGCATACAAGTCATGCCGGCATGGATATCTGCGTCCAATGCCATGGGGGCAACGGCAGTACGATGGACGAAAGCCTGGCTCATGAAGGGATGATCGCTCAACCGCTCAGCGATATTTACACCGATTGTCATAGCTGCCATCTCGATTATATTGATCAAGCGGTTCCATACGCTGCCACCTTGCAGGTCACTCCGTCCAGTTGCGCAACCCCCACCGCTGTTGCGGTTAGTAATGCCTCCAATGGGCTACCGCCAAATGGCACAGTCATGCAATCCAATCTAGTAAGCACTTCGACTGTCTCTCATGCCGCTCGGATTTTCTTGTCCGTTTGCTGGCGGGCTAACGCTGCTGGTTCTCTTTTGCATTAGCACCTGTTGGTTGGGCGAGCACCGCATGAAGAGTTAGAGCGCACAATGGATTATACAGAAGGATGAGATATGAAAGAAAGGAAGCTTGTTTTGGCAGTCCTGTTTCTGATATTAGCCTGCATGATATTCCTCCTCGCCTCACTTGCTGCCTCGTCTTGCGAGCAAACAGAGCGAATCCTTACCTTGATTCTTTCGGCAGAAATCCTCACACCTGCGCTGATCCTTGGCTTCGCCTTGGTTATTCACCTTGTTTCTAAATCACACAAATGGAGATATCAATCATGAAAATTGCTGCAATCACGGACGATGGCAAGACCATCAGCCAGCACTTTGGGCGTGCGCCCTATTACGTGGTGGTCACAGTAGAAGATGGGAAGATTTCCCATTCGGAAATGCGTGACAAGCTCGGACACGCTCAATTCCAAACAGAGGGGCACGAGCATACCGAGGATTCTGATGGACGGCATGGCTATGGGCCTGCCGCGGAAGATCGTCATAACCGCATGGCGGATGCGATTGACGACTGTGAAGTGCTTTTGTGTCGCGGCATGGGGATGGGAGCTTTTGAAAGCATGAAGGCGCGCAACATCTTTCCGGTCGTGACCGATATCGTCAATATTGACGAAGCCGTCATCGCGTATGTGAATGGACAAATCATTAATCATGTTGAGAAGCTGCACTGACAGAAAGGAGAACACAATGTACATTGATTCATTTCGCAACCGCTTCGGGCGCGGAAGAGGGCAAGGAGGTCGCGGCGCGGGTCAGGGACAAGGAAAAGGCTGGGGAGGAGGAAGCAGGCCCGGTTCCGGTCCGGGTGGAAATTGCGTTTGTCCGAAATGCGGACACAAAGAACCGCATGAGGTTGGTCAACGCTGCATTGACCGATTGTGCCCCAAATGTGGAACAAAGATGATCCGCGAATGAGCAACAAAATCCAATTAGGGAGTATTGCATGAAAAAAATCGCTTTCCCAACTGATGATGGTGAAACCATCAGCCGGCATCTCGGTGAAGCTCAATTCTACATGGTGGCGCTTTTGGACGATGCAGAAAATGTTACCTTTGAAAAACGCGAGAAACCTCGCCACCAGCACAGCCGAGGATCACACCCCGGCGAACAGGAAGAAGATCATAATCAGCGCGGCCCCGCTCTGTTTACTCCCATCCTTGACTGCCAAATCCTAATCTCAGGCGGCATGGGACAACCTGCCTTCGATCATGCCCGGACGCAAGGGTTGGAGGTGATCCTTCCAGCACAACAAAATATCAAGGATGCACTGGATGCCTACCGCGCAGGCACATTGGTCTCGGATGTGCGGCGCATCCATAAGCATTAGCACACACTGTTATGAAATATGTATTCGGTCCGGTGCCCTCGCGTCGTTTGGGCCAATCGCTGGGTATCGATACCATTCCGCTCAAGACCTGCAATTGGAATTGCGTCTATTGCCAGTTGGGGCGCACCCTTCCGGTGACGAATGAGCGGCGGGAATATGTTCCGGCGGGGGATATCCTGCTCGAGGCGGAGCAAGCCCTGAAGTCCCGCGCGAGCGGCGAAATAGATTGGGTCACTTTTGTGGGGTCAGGCGAACCTACTTTGCATAGCAAGATTGGATGGCTTATCCGTCAAATCAAAATGTTGACAGATAAACCCATTGCGGTCATTACCAATGGCTCGCTATTGTATCTGCCCGAAGTCCGCGACGAGCTTTCCGCGGCGGATGCCGTCCTGCCAACATTGGATGCCGGGACGATGAAACTTTATCTCAAAATCAACCGTCCGCACCCGCGGGTTACATTTGAGCGGCTTGTGGAAGGGCTGATTACTTTTGGCAAAGAGTATAAAGGTAAGTTGTGGGTGGAGGTGATGCTGTTGAATGGAATAAACGATTCCGAACAAGCCCTGCGAGGGATCACTCGGATTTTGAGAAAAGTCCATCCCGATGAAATACATATCAGTTCCCCCATCCGTCCACCAGCAGAAACCTGGGTTCAGCCATCGGATGAGGATGGTCTTGCAAGGGCCATGTTCATCCTGGGAAAGATCGCACGGGTGTTGCATCCGGCGGAGGGTAGTTTTGACCTGAGTGAATACGAGAATGTAGTCGATGCCATCGTTGAGATCATCACTCGCCACCCGATGCGGCAGGATGAACTCGAACGGACGCTCCATCGTTGGTCACCGGCAGAAGTGGGCAAAGCACTGGCGGATTTAAAAGCCAGCGGTCGGGCACAGATTGTGGAACGCCTAGGGTCTTATTTCTGGAGCGCTGCGCCTTCCAGGTATCCTGATAAAGCCCAGAGCCAACGGACGCTTGCTTCCCACACCAAGCACTTAAGGGAAGATTGTATCGTATGAACCACGGGAAGGTTTTTGAAATTCGGGTGCATCTGTGCCAGACAATAATGTGTTACAAAACGTCGATCAGACAAGACAATGAACTACTGAGTTATGGAGCCAATGAAGAATGAAAATCCTTGATGCGTTGATCGGGCACTCTTCTTTCATTGAGAAACTATAAAAGGAAACCCATTGATATGGAATTTATCATACATCCCATCGGCGTCATCCATTCGCCGTTCACGGAGAAAGAACAAACGCCGATCCAGGCTTCGCGTTCGCAGGCAATTGGTCTCGTGGAAGTCTTTCCTGAATTCGAAGAGGGGCTGAAGGATATCGAAGGCTTATCGCACATCTACCTCTTGTATGCCTTCCATGAATCGTCTGGTTATATCTTGCGCGTAAAGCCGTTCTTGGATAATTGTGAACATGGTCTCTTCGCCACGCGTTATCCGAAACGTCCTAATCCAATCGGCATCTCTATCGTCCGTCTCATATCGCGGCAGGCAAATAAACTTACTGTGGAAGGTGTGGATGTGTTGGATGGTACACCGCTGCTCGATATCAAACCTTACATACCGGACTTTGACCTCCGCCGCGAGGTGCGGACTGGCTGGTACGAAACACGGAGCAAAAAGTGAAGCGGACTTTCTTCATCCTTCCCGCTTTGCTTATTATCAGCTTGTTCATCCTTCCCGCAGCTCGTGTTCGTGCGCAGACGCCCGCGCCGGTGGTGCATGCCGTGTTGTTCTATTCTCCGACTTGCCTGCATTGCGAATATGTGATCGATCACACCATGCTGCCATTGATCGATAAGTATGGAGAGCAGCTTAAGGTCATCGCTGTGGATGTGACTCAGCCGCAGGGTCAAACACTTTTCATTGCCGCGTTGGCAAAATTTGGTTTGCAAGCGGGAGGTGTTCCCTTCTTGGTGATTGATAATATATACCTGATGGGCGACCAAGACATCCCTGAGAAATTCCCCGGTCTGGTCGAATCGGACCTTGCCAAAGGAGGCGTGGATTGGCCGGAGATTCCCGGACTGAGCGAAGCGTACGGTCTGGGATCAAAACCTCCAACAGCTTCCGCGGATTCATCGTCTGCGCTTCATTCCACGCCGATAGCGGACGCCGTCTCATCATCCGACTCAGCCTCCGCTGAATTGGGCGGTGTTCCGACAAACGCTCAGGCCTCCACCTGGCAGGATCGATTTCTCCTCGACCCAACCGGAAACACGTTATCCGTCATCGTGTTGATTGGTATGCTGGGTTCTCTCATGGGAACTTTTATTGTCTTCCGAAAAACAAAAGGCGTTTCCATTAAAGATTATTGGACTTGGGCTATTCCGGTGTTGTGCCTCATCGGCTTCGGCGTGGCAGCTTATTTGACCTATGTGGAAACTACTCAAGTGAGCGCGGTATGCGGTCCCGTTGGGGATTGCAATACGGTTCAACAAAGCCAATACGCGCGCCTGTTTGGCGTCCTGCCCATCGGCTTTCTGGGGTTGATCGGGTACGCGGGAATCACCGTTATGTGGTTGATTGCCCAACGTTCCGATGACCGCCGATCGGATGTCTCGACCATCATGGCATTTGGCTTAACAGTGTTTGGCACGCTCTTCTCGATTTATCTTACCTTCCTTGAGCCTTTTGTCATCGGCGCGACCTGCGCCTGGTGCTTGACATCCGCCGTAATAATGACCATACTTGCGGTACTTATGGCGAGACCAGCCAAGCTGGCTTTTGATAACCTCGCGCCTTCTCAAGCTTTTCGCCGTATCCGTGTGCGGATTGGATTGCGTCATGATTGATCTTCAAAAAATCGAGACTTTCTTATGCGCGGCTGAGAACCTGAATTTCTCGGAGACAGCCAAACAGCTCCATTTGAGCCAACCGACGGTCAGCCACCAGATCAAGACCTTGGAACAGGAACTCGGAACCGTACTGTTCGAGCGCGGCGGTTCCGGTCTTCGCCTGACCGAGGCCGGCCAGGTGCTCCTGCCGTGGGCGCGGCGTCTGATGCATGACACCTCGGACTTGGAAGCCATGATGTCTTCTCTGCAAGAAGTCGTTGGAGAACTTCGAATTGCCTGTAGTACCACAGCCGGAAAATACGTCTTGCCGCAATTGGCTGCGAGGTTCCGCCAAAAATATCCGGGGATTCAAGTACGTATCCCGGCTTGCACGCCCGAACAGGTTACGCTCAAATTACTGGAGGGCGACGCGCACGTGGGGGTTTTGAGCCGGGAGCTTCAGGATCCGGGCCTGGATGTTCAGGAGTTTTTTCACGATCGGATCACTCTGATTGTTCCTGCTCATCATCGTTGGGCAGAACGTTCTTCGATAGAGCCATCTGAACTTCTGAAAGAACCCATGATCATGCGCGAGCCGACATCCGGAACACGGAGCGTCGTTCTGGAGGAATTGGCAAAGCACGATATCAGCTTGGAAGATTTGAATATTTTTTTAGAAGTTGGAAATGCGGAAGCCATCGTGCGCACTGTGGCAGCTGGCTATGGGGTTGGGTTCGTATCAGAACTAGCCGCAGATTACGCGATCGAGCGTGGTAGTGTGACAAACATCCGCGTGGAAGGGCAGAAACTACATCGGACGATCTACATGGCGAGGAAACACCTCAGCGACTCATACCGGCCGCGTGACGCGTTTTGGAGTTTTGTCCACGCTGAAGAGAACACGGATCTGTTGCGGCTGCCCGATCAAGGCGCTTAACTCGTTC
>JBJKOR010000593.1:0-1464 GCA_046707185.1 Anaerolineales bacterium
GTCCATGTGATCGTAACGGGAACGACTTTGCCTTTTAGGTCTTCGTCTGATTCAACAAACACCAATTTATTCGTCGGCGTGCGGCCTTTCCATCGCCCTTTGACTTTTTCCTCAAATAAAACATCCACGGTCTGACCGAGTTATTTCTTGTTGATCTCGTCCACGATCTTTTCCTGCAAGTCTTCCAACGTGCGGAAGCGGCGCATCTTTTCCTCGTCCGAAACGTTATCGTCCATGCGGCGCGTGGCCACCGTCCCTTCGCGGGACGAGTAGCGAGCCAAATGAGCGATATCCAGCCTAAGGTCCGATAAGACGCGATTGGTCTCCAGTAATTGCTCATCGGTCTCGCCGGGAAATCCAACGAGGATGTCCGTTGCAATCGAACAGTCGGGAATTATCTTGCGGATTTTTTCAACGAGTTCGCGATAATCTTTTTGGGTATAGCCGCGCTTCATGTTCGCCAGCACTTCATCGTCGCCCGCTTGAATCGGGACTTCGATGTGCGGCATGACCTTCGGAAGTTCGGCAACGGTCTCCATCAATTCTTCGCTGAAATAACTTGGATGCGATGTGAGGAAGCGGATGCGTTCGACGCCTTCGATTTCGTTCACAATGGGAAGCAGCGCGGCATGATTCGGACCATCTGGCACATCCTTGCCGTAACGATCCACGATCTGACCGAGAAGCGTGATCTCCTTGACGTCTTGTTCGGCGAGCGAACGAATCTCGCTGACGATATCGCCGACGGGACGACTGCGCTCGACGCCGCGTCGAAACGGGATGATGCAGAATGTGCAGGCGTGCGAACAGCCGTAAACGATCGGCACGTGTGCGCTGATAAGTTGTCCGCGTTCGTGCTGCGGCAGAATCACCCTGAGCGGAGTCGCAGGGTCGCCATCCATGATTTGGAAGCGACGCGTGGTCTCATCCGATTCAATCGCGTGGATTTCGCCTTGAGTCAAAAACGAAACCAACGGCCCCGGGTCGGACGGCGGCGAGAAGACATCCACGAATGGAAGTTTGGCGCGCAGTTTTTCCGCGCCGCGCACGCCGACCAGACAGCCCATGAGATTGATGACGAGATTGGGATTCTTATCTTTGAGCGGACGAAGCGAAGTCAAGCGTCCGAGTGCCTTGTCTTCGGCGGATTGGCGCACAACGCAGGTATTCAAAACAATAACGTCTGCTTCTTCGATATTACCGGTAAAGGTGTATCCCAAATGCTCCAGCGATGAGCCGACGCGCTGCGAGTCGGCCACGTTCATCTGACAGCCTTCGGTCCAGATATGGTACTTCATAGGGTGCAAATTATACCAAGCTAGTCAAGAATTTTTTGTTATAGTTAGGACCGAAAATTGGATGTGAAGGTTAGGACAGTTTCTGGAATACACCGTTTCCCTCATATAAAGTTCTAACGTTTAATTAGAACAAATGTCTTTTCAAAATTGAGCCATTGATATATAA
>JBJKOR010000594.1:0-1029 GCA_046707185.1 Anaerolineales bacterium
ACTTTGCTTGCCTTTTTCAAGCAGACGAACGCCTTCCATTCGCCTTTCTGCCATTTGTCCTCTGGTTAGTTTCTTTGGTCGCCATGTCATGTCACCTATATTAACCTATTTTTATGAACATCAATAAATCAGAATAAACTCATATCTTTACCTCCTGAGATTGGGCAGATGACGCGTTTGACATATCTAAGTTTAGTTCTAAATGAGTTACATGAAATACCACCAGAGTTTGGCAAGCTAGCCAACTTGCGCTCATTGGATATCGCTGGAAATAAATTAACTTATCTTCCCCTTGAAATAAATCAGCTCCAATTAGAATTACTTCATCTCGATGGTAGTTTATTGTCAATTCCTCCAGAAATAGCTGACAAAACTAACGAACCACGATTAATCCTTAATTATTATTTCGAACACATTTACAAACAAAATAAAGCAAAACAATTGAAACAAGCAAAAATAATAATCATTGGAGAAGGATCCGTTGGAAAAACATCCCTTGTTCAGCAAATCCTTCACGGCAAGTTTGATCCAGACCAAACTAAAACAGAGGGAATATCCATAAATCAATGGATGATAAATACACAATCAAAAATCGAAAATCAAAAATCTGAAATCAAATTAAACATCTGGGATTTCGGCGGGCAAGAGATCATGCATGCCACGCATCAGTTCTTCCTCACCAAGCGCAGTCTGTATTTATTGGTTCTTGATGCGCGTGTAACGCAGGAAGAAAACCGCGTCGAGTATTGGCTCAAGATCATCCAATCTTTCGGCGGCGAGTCGCCGGTGTTGATCGTTGGCAACAAGACCGATCAGCATCCGCTCGATATTGACCGTACCGGCTTGCAGAAAAAATATCCGAACATCGTCGGCATCCTTGAAACATCTGCTGCAACGGGCGCGGGCATCGAAGCGCTCAAAGCCGAGATCGCCAAACAAGTGGACACTCTGCCCCACGTTCGCGATCTGTTGCCTGAAACATGGTTCACGGTCAAATCGAAACTCGAGCAACTTGGCAAGGATAAAAAC
>JBJKOR010000595.1:0-2499 GCA_046707185.1 Anaerolineales bacterium
TTCAAAGATGGCTTCGAGAGTTTTACGGTGTTTGCTATCCACGACGGAATAATATCAGAAAACGATACTGCAAGCAAGAGCGACTTTGCCTCGATTTCCAAGCCACCATTTTGCACGCAGCCAGCCAGCTATGATCTATACTCACGTTCTTCAACGCGGCGGGCTGGTGGTCAAAAGCCCGCTGGACAATTAGATCTTGTGCTCTCGGCAGCGAGGTCCATGTCCTCATTTCTCCCTCTTCTTCTCTATGCCGCCTCCGCATCATCCAGCAGGCGAGCGGCTTGTTCGATTTCTTTCATGCCCGGCGCGCCGTAGCGCGAGGCGGTTTCAATGGAGTGGCCGAGCATCTTGGCGCGCGTCTCGATGTCCACACCGGCGGTGCGAAGCATGAAGGCGCAGGTGTGGCGTAGGACATGAGGCGTGACAGGTTCTTCGATGCCTGCCCTTCGTCCAGCCTCGGCAACCATGATCTCAACGCTTCGTGCTGTTAGCCTCGTGCCCGGATCCCCGCGCAAACGCACAAACAAGGGTTTTTCCGGCTCGATGCCAAGCTTGGGTTTCAAGCGCGTGTCCAGCCAGGCTTTCAATGCTTTACGAGCAGGAAGGGGAATGGAAGTGTAACGCTCTTTGGAGTTCTTGCCTTTGCGAACGTGGAGCGTGCCTGACTTCTCTCCGAGTTCAATATCGCGGATGTCGAGGTGGATGGTTTCTTCCACGCGCGGACCGGCGTACAGCATCAGAAAGACAATGGCGCGATCGCGTGCGAGTTGGTTTTCAGCGGCCTCGTAGACTCTCTTCTCCTGTGCTTCATCGCGCTTGCGTTTCGGCGCGGGCGGGAGCCAGAGCTGCTGGAATACCGTCTCGAAGCGGGAGCGATCCTTATCGTTCAGGCCGCGCGGTTCAGGCTCGACCTTTCCGGGCAGGCGCAAGCCGTTGGTGGGTTCGTGTTCGATGATCTCGGCGTTGTGCAGGAAATTTGTAAACGCGCGCAGCGCCGAGACTTTGTGTAATGTGGTGGAGTTTTTCGCCTCGCGTTCCAGAAAGGCCACGTAGTCCTGGATCAGTGCCTTGTTCAAAGCGTGCGGATCGCGTCGGAGATTTTCGACGGTGGGTTTGAAGCCTTCCGTTTGCCTCCACCATTCGAGAAAGCCTGCGACATCATTGACGTAGCCGCGAATGGTGTTTTCCGATGCGCCCACGCGTCGGCGGGTAGGCAGGGAGCCTGCGGTCAAATCGTTTTCAAAGGCTTCGATCAGGTTGGTGGTTGTTGCGTCCCTGTTACGGAGGGGTTTGGGGGGAGTTTGAAAATCAGATCTTGTCAGGGATGTCATTGTAAATCTCCTGTATTTGTTGTTCCAGCACCGGCAAGTCCTTTTGGATAACTCGCCAGGCAATCTCAACGTCCACACCGAAGTATTCGTGGGTGATGATGTTTCGCATGTCTCCGATTCTCCGCCAATCGATTTGAGGGTAATCGGCTTTGATTTTTCTTGGCATTTGTCGGCACGCTTCGCCGATCACTTCCAGATCACGAAAGACGGCGTGCAGTGTCTTTCGATCACGCTCTAATTCTTCAGCGGAGGTTATACCGTTTGTGAATTGGCGAATGTCTGCGATGGCAGTCAAGATGTCGTCGAAGTAAAAACGAGGGCTACGGCGCGACGGCATAGAGATCCTCCTGAACATACGACATCATGCGAGGCTTGATTGCTTTTGACCTCACCAGATCAATGTTCCTGCCGAGCAGGTCCTCGAGGTAGAACTTCAATCCAAAGTAGTTATCGGTATCCAGGATCGAAAATTCGACCAGCATATCGACATCGCTTCGTCTGCGAAGTTCATCTCTAGCCGCTGAGCCAAAAAGTTGCAGGCGGGATTTGTTTTGGGACGCATCGCCGACCCGCGCTTCGAGCCAACAGAGATAAATGGCGTGAAGATCATCTTGCCGCAGATGGTGAATGTGCCTGCGGGAAGCTATTTGATCGGCAGCGCTAAAGGCGAAGAAGATTCATATGAAGATGAATACCCTCAACACACGGTTGACCTGCAAGCCTTCTCGATTGGCAAGTGGAGCGTGACGAATGGCGAGTTCGCCTGCTTCATAGATGCAGGCGGATACCAGAACGAAAGCTATTGGCAAGGTGATTTGGCGAAGCGTTGGCTCAAAGGCGAAGATGTGAGCGGTGGGCAGTTCAAAACTTGGCTGGATATTTGGAAACAATTACAAGACGTAAAGAAAAAAGGTGATGTGCGACAATGGCTTGAAAGTTTAGGAAGTCTGATGCCGGATGTTATTGACTCATATGTATATGTGGCTGGTCTCACCGAAGAAGAATTGAAAACAGAATTAGGCAAACAGCTTTCGCAAAAATCGCGCACGGAGCCAGCCTATTGGAAGGACAAGCAATACAACAATCCATCCCAGCCGGTAGTCGGCGTCACTTGGTTTGAAGCGCGGGCATATTGCGCCTGGCTCTCGGAAGTGACCGGCAAGAATTA
>JBJKOR010000596.1:0-3538 GCA_046707185.1 Anaerolineales bacterium
GTTTACTACTATTCGAAATTGGGTAGCAAATTGAAGGTCAATGTAAATTGGAAATAACCATGTGTCATTGCGAGGAGGATTGAGTAGCCCTGACCGGCGGAGCCGTGTCAAAGGGCGTATCGAAATCCGACGTGGCAATCTCAAGTAACCATCAAGCAGGAGATTGCTTCGCGTTGCTCGCCATGGCACGGAGGAAAATAAAATGCAAAAAACCAAAGTCAATGAAATCAATATTGCTTATGAGCGCCGCGGACGTGGCGAACCTTTGGTTTTGATTCATGGCTATCCATTGGATTCCTCGATTTGGGATGAAATCACTTCATTGCTCGAAAAAGATTTCGATCTGATCCTGCCCGATATGCGCGGCATGGGTCGATCCGATGCGGCGGATGGAACTTATACTGTTGCCGATATCGCGTCTGACGTCGCCGGTTTGCTCGATCAGCTTGGTATCGCAAAGGCGTTTATCGCGGGTCATTCCATGGGCGGATATGTTGCTCTGGCGTTTGCGCGTGCTTTTCCCGATCACGTGCGCGGACTCGGAATGGTTTCATCTCAAGTTCTGGCCGATTCGCCGGAACGCAAGCAGGGCCGTTGTCAGGCTGTGAGAGATGTCGAAGAAAAAGGAATCAGTGTGGTGGTCGATGCGATGGCGATCAAACTCTCCGCCGATCTGCGCATTCAAGCCTTCGTGCGTGAAGTAATTCAGCGACAAAAAATCGCAGGCGTCATTGGCTCGCTCAAAGCGATGGCCGAACGCGAGGATTCAAGCGAGTTGTTCAAATCGTTCACGTTTCCGGTTGCGATTGTGCATGGTGATGCCGATGCATTGATTCCCGTCGAGCGCGGACGCGAGATGAAAGCTGCCTTGCCAAGCGCACATTATGTTGAATTGCATGAGGCGGGGCATATGCCGATGATGGAGAATCCGCAAGCGGTGGCGGAGGCGATGCGATTTTTCTTGAAATAGATCCCTGCCGGTTTATTGCAGGTCAACGAGAATTTTGGGTGGAACGCCCAAGGTGATTTGGATCGAAACATCGTGCAGACCGGCCATATCCACAACATCCTGCAGTTTGGTGACTGTCAGTAAAGTTGAATAAATCGCCGCCAGCAGCTTCTGTTCTTTGTTTGCTTCGAGCAGCTCACCAAGACGCTTCCCATCGAGATTTTTGAATGAGCCGTTGATGCTGGTGCTGATCTCTGGGAACGGACTTGCCGCCACACGAATCTTGCCCACCGTGAATCCAAAAATTTGAAGGGATCTGACGGCCTGTTTGTATTCTTCGATCCACACGGAGACTTGTTCACTGGATTCAATCGTCAGATTGACGACTTTGTCTTTTGTATCCGAAACCTTTTTCATGATGCCATTGAGCGCCATAGCCTACCTGCCTTTCATATCACGGAACCAGTACTCGAGGCGACTATATTAAGAATACAAAATATGAACGCTCAGTTCAAGTGCCAATCGTCATGTTTGCTTTGCCTTGCCGACCCATCCCGTGACTGAAATCCCTTTTTGACCCAAAATCAAATTCAATTGTGCGCCATGTTCTTGAACATGACGCATGGTATATAAAAGCAACTCTGCGAAGCTGACCTCGCCCCATCCGAATTTGCAAACTTGGGAAGCTTTCTCATCTGTGAGCGACTCAATCGTCGCCTGACATTTCTCGCGGCCATATGCGAGATAACTTTGAAGTTCTTCCTTGGTATAAACTTTATCGGGCAGTGCGCCTGCCGGATCGAATTCCGAAAGCGTGAATGGGACTGGTGGTGCGTAACCTTCCTCTGAGCCGGATAAATAAAAATCAAGCCAGAAGAGTGTGTGATAAGCGAGATACCAAAAATCGGCAAAGCCCGCATACTCCGGTGGCTCGTTTGGATGATTCCATAATCGCTCGTGCCACAGCGAATCAGGACACTCCTGCATGGCATTATCGAGCATGTCAATCGCCGCGCCGAATTGTTGCCAGAGGATGAGTTTTATAGTTGAATCCATTAGAACCTCATTTGCTAACTAACTTGGATTAGTAAATTAAGGCATCTTAGGCAGCACATACCATATATATACGCTACCCATACTATCGCCAATAGCAAGCAATCTTCCATCTTCGCTTGTGGCGCAAGCTGTAATATACTCATTTTGTGAAGGTGGGTAATATGGGTCAACGTTTGATTCAGTGATAAATTCCCCATTCGGAAATGTTTTGAAAATAATATTGTCGGCACCAGCAAGAATGATGGATTTGGAGTCTTGAGTGAATGTTGCACACTGAACATCTGGAAGATCATAATCAGTAACATTTTTACCGGAAATAGGATCCTGATAATTGACAGCAAACGAAGTGCTTATATCTTTTATAAGTTCTCCAGTTTTTAAATTCCAAAAACGTATTTCAGCCTGAGCTTTTGTGCCAGTAGCAATAGATTGATTATCAGGACTAAAAGCCAGAAACGCAAATGCATTCATATTAAAATGAGCAGGATGAGTGTACTCTGGAGGGGGAAAAGTATACAGAAGCTTATGATCAACAACCCTCCAAATTTGCACACCTTCTCCGCTTCCATCGCCTTGCCACTGTTCTGCCACCCCTAATAAGTTTCCATCTGGACTGAACGCGCCGCTAATAGCGTTTTGCGTATCTTCCTTATAATTCCTAATCCACTTATTTCCATTTAGATTCCATAAGGAAATAGTGCTCCAATCGAATGATGCTAAAGTGTTTCCGTTTGGACTAAATGCTATTGTTCCGGGCAACTCTTGAATTATCTGCTTTGTTGATAAATCAATTAAGGTACCACCTGTTGCTAACACCTTACTTTCAGGATCAAAACTTACATCGCCTTTGGCGAGGAAGATGTCTCTCGGCGCGGTGCTCAGGTCACTCCAACCTTTGGATATATCCCATATTATTCCTGCTCCGTTATCAAAGGATGCAGCTAAGTATTTTCCATTTGGACTGAATGCAAGGCTGCTGACGTAACCATTGTCCCAACCAAAATTTGAAACCTCTGTTGCATTTAAGACAGAAATTTTCGGCAGATATGAATACGCAAGGGTGGGCGAAGGAGGAGGCGTTGATGTTGGAATGTATGTTTGAGTTGCTGTTGGTTCGGGAATGAAGGTTGGTGTAGCTTCTTGTATTACGGGCGCAGTACAAGAAGTTAATAATAGTATTATTAGCAGTAACAGTTTTGGTCGTTTCATTTTCCACTCCGTGAAGCAACAATATCCTCTTTTATCTTCACCGGCAACAACGTCGCGCCGCCAATTTCCTGTGACTTCATCTCAAATTGATCATTTCTTATTTCGCTTCTTAAGCCCTAACTTTTTTTCGACTTCGCTCATGGGAATAAGCTTTCCTTTCTTCGCTTGTTCGCCGCGCTGATCTAAAACCTTCATCAACTTCTTGTTGGCGCGCGTCTTTTTGATCTCCTCATCAAAGTCATCGTTATCGCCAACGTAAAATGAACGAACAACTTTCATGAGTTCACTTCTTATCTCGAAAGATAAGCGGATAACGTTCTGGGC
>JBJKOR010000597.1:0-4144 GCA_046707185.1 Anaerolineales bacterium
CCAAAATATAAAGTCATCGGCATCGAGGGCTGGAACACCGAGCATGAGAATTTCAAAGGTCACGTTAAAGGGATTTGCGGTTCCGCCATCATCGACGCGGTGGCAGAAATCTTCCGGGTGGGAATCATCGATGCTCGGGGCAAGTTCAAGCGCGGGCTGGAATCGAAGCGGATTCGTGAGGGTGCGAATGGCCTGGAATATGTCATCGCCTGGGCAGATGAAACATCCATTGGAAGAGACATTCCGATCACACAACAAGATGTGCGTCAAATCCAATTGGCGAAAGCCGCGTTGTTCACCGCGGCGCGCACATTATTGAAACGCAGCAATTTGGAATCTCCTGATAAAATCATCCTGGCGGGCGGCTTCGGAAGTTATATCGATAAAGAGAAAGCGATGCTGATCGGATTGATCCCTGATTGCCCATTGGAGAACGTTTATGCAGTCGGCAACTCTGCTGGAGATGGGGCGCGCATCGCATTGTTGAATATCGAAAAGCGTAAAGAGATCGAAACGGTGACGCGGCGCGTGGAACGCTTCGAACTTCCAACCGATCCGGAATTCCAAAATCAATTCATGATGGCGACCAGCCTGCCGCACATGAGTGAACCGTTCCCGCACATCGCGCATCTGATTCCAAATCGCGAAGCGGATCCGTTGGCGAAGAACTTTATGAGCAAATGAAATTGTTGATGGTCGAGTAGCTCTGCGTGTTTCTCGCAGAGCGTATCGAGACCACATGTAACCGAAAATTATTTTGACTAGCTGGTGGTCTCGATATGTGTCTCGCTTACGCTCAACACTACTCGACCACCGAGGAGATTGGATGAACAAGTTTTTGGAAAGACTCAACGCAGGGAAAACGTTAGTTGCGGATGGGGCAACCGGCACCAATTTGCAAAAGATGGGATTGAAGCCTGGCAGACCGCCGGAAGATTTGGTCATTGACCAGCCCGATCTCTTGCTCAAACTCGAAAGCTCATTCGTCGAAGCCGGTTCGGACATCATCCTGACCTGCACCTTTGGCGGCACGCGTCTGCGGATGAAGGATTCGAAATACCAGGACCGCACACCAGAAATCAACATGCGCGCTGTGGAGTTGGCGCGCAAAGCCGCTTCCTCCCGCCCTGATGTCTTGATCGCCGGTTCGATGGGGCCGACCGGCCAAGTAATGAAACCCTACGGCCCGATGACTCCCGACCAAGCCTTTGAAACATTCGCTGAACAAGCCAAAGCCCTCGCCGAAGGCGGCGTGGACTTGCTGCTGATCGAAACCATGTTCGCACTCGAAGAAGCCGATGCGGCCTTCAACGGTGCGCGCTCCGTGACCGATTTGCCAATCGTGGTTTCGTTCTCGTATGATCGCGGCGTGCGGACGATGATGGGCGTCAAGCCAAAGGATGTGGCGAAGAAATATAAAGAGATGGGCGCGGCTCTCGTTGGCGCGAACTGCGGCACCACGCTCGAAAACATGGAATCGATTCTCAAAGAATATGGTGAGGCGATTCCGGGATTTGGCCTGTGGGCAAAACCCAACGCGGGCATTCCGCACCTCGATGTAAAAACGGATCAAAGCGTTTACGATATGACGCCAGACGATATGGCAACATACACGAAGAAATATCTTGCGCTTGGCGCACGCGTCGTCGGCGGGTGCTGCGGCTCCACGCCGGAACATGTCGCCGCGATTGCGAAAGCAGTCAAGTAAAAACGCAAGACGAAAAGCGCAAACTGTAATTGCGTTTTTCGTCTTTTATTAGCATGAATCCAAAACGCAAAGCCATCCTGGATTTATTTCAAGGAATCCGTCCAGGGAATTTACCAGCCTTCAGCGGTTTGATTCATGTTACCTCGGCGGGATTGGAAAGCGAAGGATTGTCATTCCCAGAAGTTCATCATGATGCCAAAAAGATGGCAAAAGCCGCGGCCAGCACATACAAATTGACCGGCTTGCCATCCGCGGTTGTTCCGTTGGATTTATATGTCGAAGCGGAAGCGTTGGGCGCGGAGATTGATTATCGAGAAAATGAAAAATATGAGTTTCCAAGTGTGAAGAAGGCGAAGTTCGGCTCGGTCAAAGACCTCACCGCGGAGATAACGGACAACACAAAGATTATCAATAATGGACGAGTGAAATTAGTGTGCAATGCGATTCAATTGTTGAAAGAAGATATTGGCAATGAAACTGTGATCGGCGCGTGGACGCCGGGCCCATTCACGTTGATGACGTTGCTCGTCGAGCCTACCAAGCTATTCCTCGAAATGAAACGGGAACCTGAGCTTGTCCAGAATGCGTTAAAACAACTTTCTGCTTTGCTCTCGAAAGTTGGTCACGCCTATCGCGCGGCGGGCGCGGACTTCTTGACGATCCACGATATGGGCGGATCGCCCACCTTTATCGGACCGGCGCGCTTCGAACAATTTGTATTGCCCGCTTTGAAAGATTTGATTACAAATCTTCCCAAGCCGCGTGTGTTATCCATTTGTGGAAACACGAACGCGTCAATGCCTTTGATCGCACAAGCAGGAGCCGAGGCAATTTCCGTGGATCAAACGAATGATCTCGCCGTCTCACGCCTCGCATTGAAAGATACGCTGCTGTTTGGAAATATCGACCCGGTTCAGACTCTCTGGCAGGGAGGTAAGGCCCAAGTCGCGGAGGCCATTCTCAGCGCGGAAAGAAGCGGAGTGGACGCGGTTTGGCCCGGATGTGATTTGGTTTTGCAAACGCCGATTCAAAATCTTCATATGTTGATCGAATGAAATTAATCGCCAGGCGGCACCGGCCATGTTTTCATCGTCCAAGTTGTAGTGTATTCTCCCTTCATCCAAGCCGTCCAATTGAATAACGAGACATAACCGGTCATACCCGTTGCTGGGTCAGTCACTTGCCCAAACGTGAGCCTTTGCGTCGGGGAATAATCTGTCAGTTGCAGCCGGGTTCCAACGGGAATCGTTTCGACAACCATCGAAGTCAAATCCGCGTCAGAGAAGACTTTCAAAAGGGGGGGCGTTACCGTAATCTTCATCGGCAAGGAAGGAAAAGCCTCGACATTCGTATCCTCCACCCACAGGTCCCCGTGCTGGCTGATAATGGGCACGTAGATATTACCGTTACGGTTCGGAGCAGGATAAACCAAATTTGGCGTGGAATAATTCATTCCCGTCTGGAGGCCGAGCTGATACGGCGGCAGATGAGGCAGGTCAAGCGCTGCTTCCGAATATTGGCTGGAATACCGAAACACAGAGATCGAATCCCAACATTCGCCGCGGCGGTATCTTCTTCCGGTCACAAGCAGGACATTTCCAGGAAACGTATCCACGCCCAGTTTGTTGCCATTGAAAAAAGTTCCGTCGGAAGCATTATGCAAATAATTCCATCCTGAGCCATTCAGATTCGCTATTGCGTTCATCCAATCACCTGTGAGATTGATATATTCCGTATCGGTTGTCCATGAGGAAGAATTAAGGACATACTGCAAAAACAAGGTCGCCGGATAACTGGTGGGATTCCCCGCCGGAAAATTCGGAATGTAAATATTCCAATTATGGGATCCAACGACGAATGGTTTAACTCGAACATAATACGGCGCGCTAAAAGGGCAGGATGAGGCACTGGTTGGGGTGGATGAGGGCGGAGTGAGCGTCAAATTATCGGTAGGAGTCACGACCGATGTCTGACTCGGAAGGGGCATAGGAGAATTGAAGAACGCGGTTTGCGTGGAGGCGGCCGCGGCGGTCTGTGCAACGATAAGGTCAATCGCACCCGGCACTGAAGTCGGGATTTGCAGCGTTGGATCGAAGAATGTGGAACAGGCTGCCAGGAGGATCAGCAGCACGGGAAAAGTTTTTTTCATCTCTTCGCCATTATAACCAACGACGGACTATGTGGGATTAAAGAACAAATCCACCTTTTCAGGTGGATTGTTATGATTAAAAGAAAAGCCCCTTGGCAAGGATTAGCCAGAATCTCCCAAAGTTTCCTTAATACGAATATCTGGACCCAGTGAGCGGCTTTACCATCAACTTAATGTAACCGTTCGAGAATAGTTCTGTCATTGCAAGCTATCAACAAAATCTTTCGATGCTCGCAATCCAAGGCCTGTTAATTCGCAAACACGTTTGACCGCAGCAGGTTTGTTTC
>JBJKOR010000598.1:0-1902 GCA_046707185.1 Anaerolineales bacterium
GACTATGAATGTGATCGGGATGACGATATCCGCCAATCGGGTCGAACGTCAAAACAATATCCGGCTTGAGTTCACGGATGTATTTGACAACTTTTCCCGCCACTTCATCCAGCGAATGATTGATTTGCGCATTGGGATGTTGATTGTCTTCCGTGCCAGGCATGCCCGAATCGCGATAATCCAGGAAAAAGACATCCTTCAAGCCCAAATGCTCCGCCGCACAGCGCAACTCACTTTCGCGCAGTTCACCGATGGACTGATAGTTCTTCATGTATTCGGCGTCCACCGTTCCGACTTCGCCGCGCGTCGCGCACACATAATAAACGTCACAGCCTTTATGTGCGTACAGCGCCAGCGTGCCGCCCATTCCAAAAGATTCGTCATCAGGATGTGCAAGGACTGCAAGAATTGTTTGGGTCATATCGCCTCGTTTATAATTCAATAACAAGTGTCATTGCGAGGAGCGGAGCGACGTGGCAATCTCCTCGCACAAGCAATTGATTGGTACATGAGATTGCCACGCTCGGTCTCGACCCTGAAAGGGCGCAGGGCGTTATGAGCAAGAAGAACACACGCTCTACTCGACCATCGCTCGCAATGACATCTTGCATAGTGTAACGCTAAGGAGATGAGATGAAATTTGAAACTCTTACCATTCACGCGGGACAGGAACCCGATTCCAAAAACGGTGCGGTGATGACGCCGATTTATCAAACATCCACGTTTGCCCAGGACGGTGTGGGCCAGCCGCGTGATGGGTATGAGTATTCACGCACCAAAAATCCGACCCGGTTGGCACTCGAAAATTGTGTGGCAGAACTCGAAGGCGGACAATTTGGAATCGCGTTCTCTTCAGGGTTAGCTGCAACGGATGCTGTTCTGCGATTACTGAATGGCGGCTATCACGTTCTTGCTGGAAACGATGTATATGGCGGAACGTTTCGATTATTCGATAAAGTGCTGCGCCGCTTCGGACTCGACTTCGATTTTGTCGACACGACCGATCCCGAATCTGTGGCTGACAGTTTGACTCCGTCCACACGCATGGTTTGGCTCGAGACTCCGAGCAATCCCCTGCTGAGCATTACTGATATTCGCGCAGTTTCTGAAATCGTTCACGCACATTCGACTCATCCCTTGCTAGTTGTGGATAATACTTTTGCCACGCCATACAACCAGCGTCCGCTCGAACTCGGCGCCGACATCGTGGTTCATTCGATGACCAAATACCTTGGCGGGCATTCGGACGTAATCGGCGGAATTGCAATCGTCAAAGATAAATCGCTGTATGAACGATTAGCATTCTTGCAAAACGCGGTCGGCGCGGTGCCGGGACCGATGGACTGTTTTCTCGTTTTGCGCGGGCTAAAAACATTACATGTTCGCATGGAACGCCATGCAGAAAATGCAACTGCCATCGCAGATTATTTGTCGAAGCATCCAAAGATTGCAAAGATAATGTATCCATTTCATGAGAGTCATCCGCAAGTGAAGATTGCCAAAAAACAAATGCAAACCGGAAGCGGAATGATTTCGATCATCATGAAAGATGGACGCGATGCGGCTGTTCGCTTTGCCGAAGCAACCAAGATTTTTACATTAGCAGAATCATTGGGTGGAGTCGAATCGTTGATCGAAGTTCCCGCCGCAATGACTCATGCTTCGACGGCAGGTTCTCAGATTGCCGTTGATCCGGGGTTGGTTAGGTTATCGGTTGGAATCGAACACCAGGATGATTTACTGGAAGATGTGGAAGAAGCGTTGAAGAAAGCGTGAGCAAGTGAACAGTAATCAGTGTTCAGTAATCAGAATCACTTACCAGCTTTTCACTTGAGAGAAGGGGACGCCGCCACACGAAACCCGTTGTTGAGGTTGTTCCTGTTGCGGTACGCACAGCGCGCG
>JBJKOR010000599.1:0-2447 GCA_046707185.1 Anaerolineales bacterium
ACATTAAAAGACTGGAAAAAAGTTGTACTAAATATCTGGGAAGAAAGGGTTTATAAGCAAGAAGACGAAGCACTTGTAACTGGAATTATAGAAAACTACGTAAAGGAAAATTGGGATTCATTACTCCTCGGATTCGCTCTTGACCTAACTCTCTCGTACCTAATTCCAGGCGGTGGATTGACGGTCAATGTTGCAAACGCGTTTATCTCAACAGCTGTACCAGCGGCTATAGAAATAGCTGAAAAGAAAACTCAATTCCCTCTGACTGAAATGATTTTAGGCTCTATACTAATGATAGGTATTCTTAGTCTATGTGTCTTTATTGTCAATTTGACAATCAGCAAAATTTTTTGGCCCGACAATTTCTCAAAAATTTTGCCAAGTCCGACCTTCGAAGCTGATTACCTGAACACTCCAATTGTTTTATCTACACCCACAGAACCGATAATTCAAACAAACAGTAGCTATTTACAATCTTTAGCTCCTGACACGCCCTTATATACAACCACACCCATTTTCCAGCAAGCTACCCTTAACAGCCTAAGTTACTGCCTATATGTAATTCAGCCTAATGATAATTTGCAAGATATTGCAAGTTGGTTCTCAGTGTCAGAAAACGATATTCGCACGAGCGACAAATTTGTCAATCGAGGCATTTTTACAGTTCATCAAACGATAAGAGTGCCTGCCTCTTGTTGCGCACACATCAACAATAGCGGGTTCTCCTATTTTGTTCGACCTGGTGACAACGTGTTTAGGTTAGCATTAAATCATACAACATCAGTGAACGCAATTGTTTTAGCCAACAAACTCGATGACTCGCGTTATATCCAAGCTGGACAAATGCTTTGTATTCCGTACCCATGAAAGCCTCGAATGTAATGCGTCAGCGAGGTTTTACTTATCCACAAAAATTATTTTGTCGGCGTCAACACAAACACCGGAATCTTGCGCGTGGTCTTTTTCCGATAATCATCGAAGCCGGGCATCATCTCGACCATCTTGTTGTACAGCCGCGTCCGTTCCGGTTCTTCAACAACCGTTGCATGGACTTGAAACTTTTCCGTCCCGACTTCAACCATCAGATCGGGATGGGCAACGATGTAGTAAAACCAATCGGGGTTCGTCGGCGCGCCGCCCTTGGAGGCGATCACTACATATCGTTCGCCATCCCGAACATACGCAACCGGATTGATGCGCTCCTGTTTGCTTTTTGCCCCCTTGGTATGCAGCAAAAGCAGGGTTTTGCCTTCGAAGAATCCGCCCACCCGGCCTTCGTTGGCGCGAAATTCGTCAATGGTGGCTTTGTTTCTATCGTTTACTTCACTCAAGTTCTTTGTCTCCTATATGCAAATTTAGGATGCTGCCAAATTGCGTATTCTTACTGACCATGAAGATCGGTAAACGATTTTTTAAACAAAAAGTCTCAGAGAATTCTCTGAGGCTTTTCGCAAAATAACAGGAACTACTTACGGCACAGCGACGTTGAAGTCGAACCGCTGCGAGGCGACATATCCTCCTCGGAAGCGCGCGCCTGCCACAACGGAAACCGGCGCAACTCCACCGGGGAAGTTAGCGGTCGAACTTTTGGCCTGGAAAGTGATCTGCAAAATCGCCGTTGTACCCGAGCCTGAGTGATCACCGCCTTGTACCACCACAACACCTTTGCCGGGATATTGCAGGTCGGGCAACATCTGGGCAAAATTGAACTGCTGGTCGCTTTGGACTTGCACTACAACAGTCGCGGTATCGCCCACGTTCATCGTGGACGGCAATCCCCGAACCAACGTAAAAGTCACATTGGGCGTGGGCGCGGCCGCCGTCAAAGCACCGGCCATCAAGATTGCGAAAGTCAATATACTTAGCGTGGAAATTATTCTTTTCATCACAGCGCGCCTCCTTGCGCAATTTATTTTACAATAAAAACCACAGCAGGGGCTTTACATTTTTGTTTAGCATTGAGCAGCGCGCCCAAGCCTGCCACAAAATCGAACAGTGCAGAGGTTTATAATTACAACATGACTGATATTCGACTATATGGCGGCATCGAAGCGGGCGGCACAAAATTCGTTTGCGTGATCGGCAGCGGCCCAGGAAACATCCTCGAGCGGGCGCGCATCGAAACCACTGTTCCCAACGAAACCTTCCAAAAAGTCATTCAATTCTTTCAGCCCTTTACAACCAGCGGAAAAATCACTGCCATCGGCATTGGAAGTTTTGGCCCGCTGGATTTGAATCCCGCTTCGCCAACCTATGGCTTTATCACCTCCACGCCCAAACCGCACTGGGGCAATACCGATCTGCTTGGAACGATTCGGCGCGGGCTGAACGTCAAGGCCGCGATCGACACCGACGTCAATGCCGCGGCGCTGGCGGAATTTCGCTGGGGATCGAATCAGGGCTGCGACCCGCTGCTTTATCTGACCATCGGAACCGGAATCGGCGGC
>JBJKOR010000600.1:0-4242 GCA_046707185.1 Anaerolineales bacterium
GACGATTCCGTTTATGGATATAAAGTCGTTTCCAACGACCCGAATTCTCCATTCAAATTTCTCGCCGATCATACCCAGTCTTACACAGCCACCGATATGTACACAATTCAGTGGGTGGGGATTCCCGGTTTTATGGATCCAACCTATTTCACCGATTTCTTCCTCCCTGCGCCCAAGCATGCCTGGGAAAAACTTGGGAACACGGATCTTTCCCAAACGGATGTGGCTTCCCGTAGGCCCATGGGCTGGGGTGCTTACGCGATTAAAAATTGGGCGAGCGGCGACCATATTACGTTGACCAAGAATCCCTATTATTTCCGAGCATCCGATGGCCTGCCTAAATTCGATACCTTGACCTTCCGCTTCATTTCGGATCCCAATGCGGCCATCAGCCAATTGACCTCCGGCGGCTGCGATATTCTCGACCCAAGCATCGATCTCGATTCGCAGGCTGCACTGCTCCAGCAAATGCAAAACGCCCACCAAATCCAGGCCTTCTTCACGCCGACCTCGACCATTGAATGGCTGGGCTTGGGAATCAATCCAGCCGTGTATGATAATGGCGCGGACCGACTCAGTAGAACGCGTCCCGATTTCTTTGCCGATCCGCTTACGCGTCAGGGAATTGCCATGTGCATCGACCGGCAGAAGATTGTGGACACGGTTTTATTTGGGCAATCCTCCGTCCCCCTTAGTTTTGTGTCGCGCGGTAATCCTCTTTATGTGAGCGATCTTCCCGCTTACAAGTTCGATGTCGCGGCTGGTTCCAATTTACTCGAACAGGCAGGCTGGAAATTCGTCGGTGGATCAACGGCCTCGGTGCGGCAGGCCGTCTCGGTCAGTGGGGTTCCGGGCGGCACGCTTTTGACCCTGAATTACATTACCACGCCATCTGCCCAACGCCAGCAGATCGTTGAAATTCTCACTCAATCCCTCTCGCAGTGCGGCATTGGACTCAATGTGCAGTATGAATCACAGCAGGACATGTATGCGCCGGGTCCCAACGGCCCGCTCTTTGGGCGTAACTTCGAACTTGCGGAGTATGCGTTGGGCACAAATGGCATGGATCCTTCCTGCGGATGGTTTACGAGCACTGAGATTCCCAATGTAGACAATCAGTGGGCTGGTGTGAACGTGGGCGGTTATAGCAGTGCGGATTACGACAAGGCTTGTGCATCCGCACAATCATCGCTGCCCGGGGAACAGGCTTATACGGATTCGTTCCATCAAACGCAATCCATCTTCGCCAGCGACCTGCCGGCCATTCCGCTGTTCTTCCGCGTCAATGTGGCCGCGGCCCGCGCCGATCTGTGCCACTTCGATCTCGATGCAACCGCCAATCCCATGTGGAATATCGAAGCTTTTGACAAAGGGGCTTCCTGCCAGCAATGAAATGCGTGCGACTTTTGGCCGCCACGGTTCTATTCGTTTTCCTTTTCGCCTCATGCGGACCGGAAGCGGCCTCCACACCAGCGGCCACGCCTTCACCCGTGGCTGCCGCGACGACGATTGCTTTGGCTCCCACATATGCTGAAGAGATTCGATTCGGTCTGATTGGAAATGTGACTTCCGTCAACGTGTGGGCTTTGTTCGATGCAAGGGGTTATTCCTACAATAATTATGCAGTGATGTCAGGTTATTGGCCGCGTTTGTATCAGCTCTCCATTCCGGACCGAAACTTCGAAACGATAGCAGCCAGCGGGATGCCTTCGCCATTTCAGCAGGAAGAAAGTTTTTATACGGCAACTGTTCCGCTTCGAACCAATTTGAAATGGACGGATGGGACTCCTTTTACGGCGGATGATGTGGCTTTTACGATCAATACTGCCCTTTCATTCCAACTTGGTTACGACTGGCACGATTTCTATAATCCTGATTACATTGATCATGTCGAAGCTGTGGATGCGCATACGGTCAAGTTCTATTTCAAACAGCAGCCGAACGTCAGCGTATGGCAATATGGGGCATTGCAGGGTCCGATTGTTCAAAAGGCATACTGGAATCCAAGAGTATCCGTCCCTGTGGCATTGCTGCCTTCGCTTGAGCTTTCCAACCAGATCGCCTCGTTGACTTCCCAAATCGCCCAAATACAATCGAAGATCGATCAACTGAATAAAGAAATCATTATCCTGCCTGTTACAAGCACCGGGTATGCCCAAACGAAAGCGGATATTCAAAGCCAACAGGCGGGTCTGAATCAAACCAATACCGCCCTTGCCAAAGCACAATCGCAATATGACTCGTCAATGGACGCCGCGCGCCAATCATTGTACGCCTTGGTCGATACGAATGAACCGACGCTCGGCGATTGGATTCCGGCGGGTGAGAAGAACGGAACATGGATCAATAAAGTCAATCCGGCTCACCCGTTCAATGCGCCGCATTTCGGTAATGCGGTTTATAAAATTTATTCAAGCGAAAACGATGCGGTGCGTGCACTTCAGAATAATGAAATTGATTCGATCCTCGAACCTAATGGGCTTTCGTTGGCTGGCCGCCGAACCATTGGCAATTCCGCCTCGGGGATGACCAGCCAGGGCCGCAATTTGTTTTTCCTTGTCTCTAATTCTTCTTCCAATTCGGTTCTCAGCAATCCGGCTTTGCGCCAGGCTGTGGCATGTATGATCGATGATAGAAAGACCGCAGGCCAGTTGGGCGAGGGGATTGGTGCCTTGAGATTTTTTATGCTGCCGGGCGAGACATTCTGGAATAATCCGAATGCAACGCTACCATGCAACACGCTTGACCCGGCCTCGCGTATGGCGAAGGCAGTTCAGATGCTAAAGACCGCGGGGTATACGTGGAAAGTCCTGCCATCCCGGAATGCAAATGGTCAGGGATTGACTCTGCCGGGCGGTCAGGCCATGCCAACGATAAACTTGCTCGTTGAAGATTCCAATCAGCAGGCGATCGATGCCGGAAATTCCATTCGACAGCAATTGGCAGTGATTGGCCTTCCGCTCACGGTGCAGTCTGTCAGTTCGGATGAACTTCATTATGACGTTTTCAGCAGCCATCAATTCGATGCCGCGCTCCTGGGCTGGCAGGTGAGCGCCTACCCGCTATATTTATGCAATTGGTTCGGGACGCCGAATCCGTTTGGGTATTCCAGCGACCGCCTCCAGTCCGCATGCGAAGCGCTGAATTCGACCAGTGATTTGTCAGCCGCGCAGAAAGACGTTTATCAAATTCAATCCATCCTCGCTCAGGACCTGCCGTTCCTTCCGTTGTATTCGAGTCTTACGTACGATGCGTATCGAAATATCAAGTATCCGTTTGATTCTGTGCTGGATGGTCTGAGCGGAATCTATGGCGCGCCTTCTTTCGCAATGCCGGTTCCGTAAACGTAAAACTTTGCTATAATCAACCCATTCTGTTCGGTGAAATGAGTTTAATAGGAAGGCAGATGAAATACGGAATTCTTCTTGTTGATGATCAGCGCGATATCCTGCGCCTTTTACATTCCGCGCTCGATACATTAAGGAACCCAGACCTCGAAATTTACGAAGCGCCCTCCGGCGAAGAAGCTTTGCTCGAGGCAAGGCGCCCGCGCATCGACTTGTTGGTCTCCGATTACAAACTGCCCGGGATGTCGGGAATCGAGTTGATGCATAAAGTGCGGGCGCGGCATCCGGAAGTGAAGGTGGTTTTGATCACAGGCATGACCGATCGAAAAGCCCGCGATGAGATGCTGAATGCCGGTGCCATGGCCCTTTTCGATAAGCCCGTTTCGCTGGCTGACTTTTTGGACGTAGTCGAGCGCAGTTTGGGGTTGGTGCGCACCATTTTCCCGTCCGAGGTGGGTTCCAAAAAAGAGGAAGCGAGGCGGGCGCGCGTTTCGGATTTGCTTGCCAATTTCCGCCAGGATGTCAATGCTCATGCAATCTTTCTCTTGAATGAGCGCGGCATCATACTGGCACGCGCGGGTGCTTTGTATGACAGTAGTCTGGAAGTCTCGTTGCTTTCTGCGTTGGCTGCCATATTCAATGCAGGCTTGAAGATAGCCAAGTTCAACCGCCAGGAAGTATTGGATCAATATTTTGTTTTCAACGGCGGCGATGAGGACCTTTTGCTGATCCCCATTTCGGGTGAGTACGCTCTGCTGCTGGCGGGCTAAAAGTTGACCGCCAGCGAAAATATCTTCGACACGCTGCAGGCCCTTCGTGCCTTGCGCGATGAAGTCGAACGGTCTTTGCGTTCGATGGGCGTGACTGCTGAATTACAGGAATCGCCGGCGATGGA
>JBJKOR010000601.1:0-2816 GCA_046707185.1 Anaerolineales bacterium
CGGTGTCTCCGAGGTCCTGTCGCTCTCAATGAGTAGCACGCCTGATGCCGCCGCTGCCCTGGGATTCACTGTATACAGCGTGATTATGATTCTCTTATTGATGTTCTTTCTCGACATTGCACAAGCAATCCTTGATCCTCGCGTTCGTGACGAGATGTTGCGCTCATGAGATCCTTACACCGCTTCAATCGATGGGAAAACTGGTTGGGAATATTCCTTGTGTTGTTCTTTGTGGTTGGTGCGTTGGCTGCACCGTGGCTCTCACCCATGGATCCTAAGTATCCCGGTGAGTTTCAGCAAGTAGGTACCAGCTTGGACTCCACACCGCATCCGCCTTCCAGCTATGCTCTGCTTGGAACTCTGCCAAGCCAGTATGATGTCTTCCATACGCTGATTTGGGGTGCGCGCGATGCACTAGTATTTGGTTTGACGGTTGCGCTTGCCTCCGGAGTCTTCGGAATCGTCTTTGGGGCAATTGCAGGCTATGTGGGAGGCGCTATCAACAGCTTCATGATGAGATTCGCAGATGCCTTCCTAGCCTTTCCGATAATTGCGGGTGTGGTATTTCTTCGGCAACTGGCTGCCACGGCCATCCAGGCTGCAGGCGGACAGTACATTTTTAATACTCAGATTAGTGGTGGCGCCTTCGTGTATGTGGTTGGGCCTCCATCATTGATTCAGAACTTGGTGGGCACCGTCAATCCACTGATGATTACGCTGATTCTATTTACATGGATGCCTTATGCGCGTCTGATAAACAGCACGGTCATATCATTGAAGAATTTTGAGTTCATTCTAGCGGCCCGCGCTCTCGGTGCTAATCCGCTTCGTATCATATTTCGCCACCTCATTCCGAACTCGATTGCCCCCGCGATTGTGTTGATGGCCAGAGATGTGGGAGGCGTGGTGCTGTTGCAGGCCACTTTGACGTTCATTCACGTTGGTGGCGATTCTTATTGGGGCGACATGCTTTCACTTGGCCGCGACTGGGTGATTGGCCCGGGCGGAACCATTCTGACTTATTGGTGGACTTTCGTGCCTGCCACTTTGGCTCTTATTCTATTTGGCATTGGATGGAATCTGTTGGGGGATGCCTTGAACGATTTACTTGATCCATATGCACGCTGAAATATAATTGCAGTAGGGTGACTTGCAATCTGGACGACTTGCTTCATAAAACATTGCCCAAACCTCGGCTTGATTTGATTCGCCAATCTTATCGAGTTGACGAGTCCGATGTAAAATGGTGCAACGCACTTATGACCGTTCTTAATCTCAAACGACTCAAGACGCATCGCACGCGGACTTTTCATTTGCCGCCGTCAAAGCCGCTTTCTTCACCCTCCCAGGCTGTGCGGTTTGTCAATCAACGCGGCTTCGTCTTTTTCTGGCCGATCAAAGGCGTGGACTTCCCGAGTCTGTGGACTGCCGTGGCCGGTGATCGTCGTGTCGCTGACGCGCACGACGATCCCGGTCACATTACGTGGCGCTGGAAGGATGAGGCGCTTCCCAAACGTATTTGGTATTATGCCAAAATCCTGCGCCGCAAAGCGACGATGATTTCGCTGGAGATTGCTCCATATTTTTATGCGCTGTCGGAGAACTACGGCTCACCGGAAGAAGATCATTTGATCGCTTATGAAGAAGGCCGCCTAACGCTGGCTGCGAAGAACGTCTATGATGCGTTATTAAAGGAAGGCGCCTTGGATTCCATTTCGCTGCGCAAAGCCGCGCACATGACCAGCGCCAAGGAATCCGAATGGAACCGCGCTCTCGAAGATCTGCAAAAGGATTTCAAGATTCTGCCGGTCGGTGTGGCGGAAGTCGGATCGTGGAATTATGCTTTTGTTTATCAGGTCACGGCGCGATATTATCCCGATTTGCCGGAACAGGCACGCGTGATTAGCGAATCCCAGGCGCGGATGAAATTGCTGGAACTGTATTTCGAGTCGGTGGGCGCGGCGCAGGCTCGGGATGTGAATAAACTCTTCGGTTGGGGAACTGAGCTGACGTCCCGCGCACTGACGCGTTTGATCGAAAGTGGAACGATAAAAATTTCCGGGCATCCCAAGCAAAGCGGGGAATGGGTCGCGTTAGCAAAGTTGTGCAAGAAGTAATCCTGGAACTGCAACAAGTCCGGCCAGCATCCGTATATCTTTTCGGGCTTGGAAAAAGCCTCATTTTGTCATACACTGAATTTATAAATCCATGAGGAGAATATGATGAGCAAACAAAATCGTACCCAGCTTGCACTCGGCGTGTTGTTGGTTCTGCTCGGCGCATGGTTCATTGCGGTGAAACAGGTGCCGGCCTTGAAACCGTTTTCCGATTTGACTTTCGATTGGCCCTTTTACGTGATGGGCGCGGGCGCGATCCTGTTGCTGATCGGCCTGGTGACTGACGCGCCGCGCATGGCCATCCCGGCCTGTATCGTGGCCGGCGTCGGCGGTATTCTTTATTACCAAAACTTGAGCCAGGATTGGACTTCCTGGAATTTCATGTGGACGCTGATCATTGGCTTTGTCGGCCTCGGGAATATTTTTGCGGGTTTACTGGGCGATGATACACGGCACAATATCGGGCGCGGCCTCAACCTGATTGTAGTCAGCGCGGTGCTGTTTCTGATCTTCGCCGCAGTTTTCAATCGCATCAACATCCTTGGAAACTATGGCGTGGCGGCCTTGCTGATCCTGCTTGGCCTATATGTGATCGGCCGCGGGTTGATTCACCCGCACCGGGGAGGCTGATATGCGTCGCGGAGAGATTTTCTGGGGAAGTTTGCTCGTCCTGCTGGGTGTATTGTTCTTTCTCCAACC
>JBJKOR010000602.1:0-2418 GCA_046707185.1 Anaerolineales bacterium
CAACCATACATAAGCTTTATCGCCTGTCTTGTGCTTGATGCCGTAATGCAGATGAGCGCCGGTGCTGTTGCCGGTATTTCCGCTCAAACCAACTACATCGCCGTAATGCAAAACATCCCCTTGAGATATCTGGACACTGCTCAGATGCGCCAGCCAGACCTGGTAGCCATCATTCTCAATAACAACCAGATTCCCCCAGGGACCATTCGAACCCGCCCACACGACTTTGCCGCCCATCGTGGTGTGCACCGGCGTCCCCTCATTCACAGGAAAATCATTGCCAGTGTGAGATTCGTAATGTGGATCATGGAAGGTACAACCCAGCAAGGGTTTGTCGTACCACGTACTCCAATGCTGGATTGGGCCAACCAGCGGCAGACCGTAAATATCAGATTCGGGACCGGTATACCCATCCCACGGAACGGCGCTCAATCCTGCCGGCGATGAATCCACAGGGGAACCGTTGTCACTTGTCTCGCTATATTGCGGCACATCGAACAGCCACTGCTCCACGCCTGGCTGTGCCCAGGCTGGTAATTGGGGAATCGTCAAAACAACGATCATTACATATCCAACTACCAAAGCCGCCCCGCATAATATCGGGGCGGCTATCGCGAGGATCAAAAGACGGCTGAGCGCTTTCATTACAGAACGCGTCCCAAACGGTCCAAACGGATCTCACCTTGTCCGCCGGCCTGCAAACCCATCGAGGCTTCGATGGACAAGCCATTGCGGATCATCCGCATCGAGAGCCAATACGAAATGCCTGAGCCGATGATCACGGGAGTTAGCAACAGCGGATTGGCGGAATACAACTTCCCGACCTCGGGTGTGGTAATTGCAATCAAGACCAGAACAGCAGGTGGAAATAACGCGAGAAAACGCGCCTGCCATTCCACGCCCTTCGCCGCGGCGCGAGCGCGGGATAAGACTTCCACCACTGTGCCCAAAGTCTTTCGTAGTGATGCAACTAAAGGTCCGATCTCGATGCGGCCTTCGATGGAGGCGAGTAGGGATGTGGCAACGATGTCCACAGCAGGATTGTCCCAAGCGGTCGTCCATTCACGCACCGCCAATGCCGCTTCATCGGCGGGCGCAGTACGCAAACGGACGACCAGATCGCCCAAGACCATTCTTCCATCCGGACCCACGGCCTGCGCCGCGTCATCCAGCGCGTCGCCCAACGGCTTGCCCTGCGATAGCAAAGTTTCCACCACACCCAGGCCGCGCAAAATGTCTTTGGCTTGCTTCAAACGGAACTCCTGGCGTTTATCGGATAGTGTGCCGGCATACAACAAGCCGCCTGCAATCGCAAATAATATGGCTGGGAAGAGTCCAAGAAACATTCCGCCAGCCAAGCCTCCGCCAACCCATGCCAGAAATCCGTAGGCGATCTGATTGAAGGCAAGACCTGTCCCGGTTTGACGCTCAAACTTTTCGGGGTCGAATTTCTTCTTCGGCTGGGCGATGCCCATTGCGCGCGCCATGCCTGCCTCATCCACCGTGCGCCGCCAGCCGAACGTGATCGGAATTGCGGCCAACGCCAGCGCGCCAATCAATGAAATCAAAGTGATCATTTCTCTTCTCCTACCTGAACCAGATGGAAAGTTCTTCCGCCCCGCCGTTGGCAAGCCAGACGGCAAAATACACGCCTATGACCCCGAGCAGGGGAGTGAGCAACCGATAGACTCCGATCTCATTCCATGGCAGGTCGATGGGATGAATCACCGTTTGCGTTGCAATGGATGGTGCATGGCCATCAAAGACTGGGCGCCTAGATTCTTGTCGCTTAGCATTTGGTGGTTCCGCTCTGCGAGTCGCAGTCTGTTGGTTGACGTACTGCCTCGTCTGCATGGCATAGCGGAAGCGGCGCGTCAACCAGACTTCGGGCGGGACGCGGTCGGGACCGAGCCGGAGCAATGCCAAGGCCATAAATCCAACCAGCACGAGAAAACCGACCACCACTTTGCCCACGAACGAGAACGGCAGGAATAAGCACAGCACTGCCAGCAATGCGCCGGCGCCGAGGATGCCAATGTCGCGGTTATTGAACATGGAAGTTAGAAGGGCGGTTTGGGTTGGAACTTATGAAGCAACTCGCCGATCTGCGGAAGAAACAGAAAAGCAAACAGGACGATGATGACCAACCCGACCACACCGATGATCGCCATCGAAGTCATGCGGCTGGCGCCAAAGGCTGCCCCCGCCGTGCCTTGCAGCACGTAATACAGTCCGCCCAATAGCGCCACGATGATCAACAACCCGGCCATGAAAGCCCAGGCGTCGCGGGCAATCGCAAGAATTTGTTGCATGATAGGATCGAACATAGAATCATTCTCCTTTCAAAATTCAACAGGCTCCAAGAAAAAATGCGGCCAGTGGAATTGCTGCCCCTGCAAGGATCATTCCGAATAAAGC
>JBJKOR010000603.1:0-2273 GCA_046707185.1 Anaerolineales bacterium
ATGAACGATTTTGCGCGCCGCGTGGATTTGCGCGCGGTCGGCAAGCGCGCCCTGGAATGCCTGGTCAAAGTCGGCGCGCTGGATTCGTTCGGAAACCGCGCCGCGCTCCTGGCGTCGCTGGAGCGCATCGCCGCCATCAGCAGCAATCACTTCCGCGCCGCCGAAGCGGGACAACTCAGTTTGTTTGGCGAAGCCACCGGCGTCACCGAAGCCATCAACCTGCCGGATGTCAACAACGTGGATAAGCGCGAGATGCTCAACTGGGAGCGCGAACTGATCGGCCTTTATATTTCCGATCATCCGCTCACGCCGTACCAGCAAACACTGACGCAGATCGTCACGCATTTCTCCGGCCAGCTTCCCGAAGCGCAGAACCAGGAAAAGATTCGCGTGGCGGGATTGGTCACCGCGGTGCGTCCCTACATGACCAAGACCAACAAGCCGATGGGTTTCGTCACCATCGAAGATATTCAGGGCAACATCGAACTTGTGCTGTTCCCGCGCACATGGGAAAGGCATCGCGAGCAATTGAGCGTGGGACAGATCATCATCGTCGAAGGCAAAGCAGATACGGGCAGTACGCCGCCGAAAGTGTTGGTCGATTCGATTCGGACGGAGATCATAGTTACGGAATCGGCGGACTCTTCGACTTCGGCTACGCCTCCGCTCACCGTTCGTGCCGCGAGCACGCCGGTGCGAGACGGCAGAGCGAATCTTTCCAAGCCGATAACGGCTCCCGTTTCCAAAGCGATGTCGCGTCCCATAGCTCAACCCGTCAAACGCGCGCCGACACCGCAAGCAGCAGAGAAGCCAGCACCGTACGCGGCAAAACCTTCGCCTGCAAATGATTCAAATGGCGATGATGTTCCCCCTCCACCGGTTAATTTTCCGGATGGATGGGATGATGAGTGGCAGCCGACGTTCGAGAACGCGGAGATCGCCTCGCGAGACGAAACGCGAGTATCAGAATCGCATGAAGCTGAATCGAAAGCCGAAGATGTTAAGCCGATTGAAGCGCCGCGCGAAGCGGTTGCGTCCCCCTCTGCACTCCCCCCATTTTCCGAGAAAATGGAGGGAGCAGGAGAGGGGCTTGAATCAACGAAAGTCGAACCGCAACTTCCGCCGTCGCTATATGTTCCCTTGGCGCAGGAAGAAGATCAAACTCATCCGCCCAAACAAATCACGGTGACCCTGCGCTCGACCGGGGACAAGGAACATGATAAACGGCGCATCAAAACGTTATACGGCACGCTGATTTCCTTCCACGGGCATGACCGCTTTTCGTTCCATGTGTTCGAGAACAGCCGGGGACATTTGATCGACTTTCCCAACGACACAACGCGCGTCAATGCCGAGTTGTTGTCGCGTTTGAAGAAGCTGATGGGCGAGGAAGCGTGGCGGATCGAAGAGATAAAGTTTCAATAAGGAGACGGATGTCATTGCGAGGAGTGGCGCTAGGAGCGCCACGACGTGGCAATCTCCTGTTTGGTGGTTAGTTGAGATTGCTTCGCTTGGTCTCGATACGCCCTTCGACACGGCTTCGCCAGTCAGGACTACTCGACCAGCGCTCGCAACGACATGATGTAGCAAAGGAAAATAACATGGCTCACCCACTCGTTGACCAATTGCGATTTACTCGCAGCGAATTCATGCGATCTGTCAAAGGCCTGAGCGACCAGGATGCCCGCAAGCGCCTGCTGCCGATGAATTGCATCAGTTGGAATATCGGACATTTGGCATGGCAGGAGCAGCGCTATTTCTTATATTTTGGTCAGGGACAAATTCTATTCCCCGATATCAATGAACAATTTGCATATGGAGCGCCAGCCAGCAAGCCCCCACTGAAAGATGTCCTGAAAGCCTGGCGCACGATCACCAAAGCCGCTGATCCGTGGCTCGACAGTTTGACTTCGGACAAACTGGGACAATTCGTAATGAACAAAGGCAAACCGACTGCGCGCATGGTCGGCAATCTTTTACAGCGCGTGATCTACCATTACTGGTATCATCTTGGCGAGAACATGGCGATCCGTCAAAAACTGGGACATACCAATTTGGCGCAGTTTGTTGGAAACATTGACGGAAAAGCGCCGTATCGAGCAAAAAAGAAATGACGGTGCATGAGGGAAGACTAGTACATGGAAGATATTGAGTTTCATGATGTTACGGAAGCGAAGGTTAACAAACAGATGTCGTGTCTCATATGTTAGTGAGATTTATCGTGGATAGTAGCAAATAGGTTGTTCAAGGAGCTCATCATGAATACTACTGAA
>JBJKOR010000604.1:0-1705 GCA_046707185.1 Anaerolineales bacterium
AGTAGTCCTATCTCAGATCATCCAACGGAGGGGACATGAATATCGTCGTTTTTGGGGCCAACGGTCCCACCGGACTTGAAAGTTGTCGTCAGGCACTTGCGGCTGGTCATCACATCACGGCTGCGGTACGCAGACCCAATGAGTTTCCAATTCGAGATAAGGCGCTAACTGTCCTCAAGGCAAACGTCATGGACGGATCGTCTCTCGCACCTGTGATTGGGGACACCGAAGCGGTTCTATCTGCGTTGGGCGTGGCGTACTCCCGCCACGAGATTTGCATCTATTCGGTAGCGACCAAGGCAGTCGTCGAGGCGATGCGCGCCAGCGATCATTGTCACAGGTTGGTCGTGGTAAGTGCAGGTCTGGCGGCAGTAAACAAAGACACGCCCAAAGTACGCGGCTTCATTCAAGACAACATTGCGTTGCCTTTATTACGGAATGTCATTGGTAAGACTTTATACGAAGATATGCTGCGTATGGAAGCGTTTCTCGAAACGTGTGATGATATCGATTGGACAGTCATTCGCCCGGGACGACTTCTTAATGGTATAGGCGTTTCTGCATATCAATTGGCGGAGGACTTTCCGGTTGGGAATGTCACGACGCGCCCCGACCTGGCGGCATCCATGCTGGCAGAACTTGGGCCGGACGGACATATCCATAAGAAAATGGCTCCAACCACGCGGTAGCTTGACATAGAGCTATATTCACGCCGCAAAAAAGCAAATAACCCAATATGGTTAATTCGATGGAAGGCAAAGCCGATGCCGTCAGAATGAAAAGCGTGCGCGTACAATCTGTGCGCAAGTAGTTAGGCGTCTTTAGCAATAACATTTCGCATGAAAGGAGAACAAAATAATGAACAAGGCAGAAAAACAATTGGCGAAAAAGGTCTTGGCTACTTTTAATTCGCTGCCGAAGTCTAACGCCGGGTTCACTCGTGAAGAAAATATCATTCTTGAGCGATGGCGAGTTCATAAGATAATAAACGAAGACGCCTTTATAGATGTAACTTCGCACGGTTCTGATTGCAAGGAATATCTTCAGAAACTAAATTATCCCTTTACACCCTTCGGCGATGAAGAAATCAAGAAGGATTGGTACTTACAGTTTCGAAATAGCAGAGGTGTTGTGATTCTCAGGGATATACTTACTGTCATTGCATTCTTAGTTTCACTCTATTTAGCCATTTCCAAAATTATTCTAAAATAGTTGTTCGCTTTGATTATGGCTACTTGAGCAAACATCGTTCTTTTGTTTCCCCTATTGTCTTCAAGGTCGATTCTTGTTTATAACCATTATTCTCTATCACAGCTATAACCGCCTACTAGTCGATTAAAACAAAATGCAATGAGAAGAAATGCTAAACAAAGCTTCAATTATTATCTTCGATACAAATAATTTATCTCTTTCAACTTCTTCAACAGTTCATCACTCATATCTTCATCCCTCATACGCCATGACCAATTGCCGCCTAACGTGCTGGGGAAATTCATGCGTGCTTCGCCGCCAAGCGAAAGCATATCCTGCATCGGCGCGACGGCAAACATTCCCACTGATGACCAAATGTCGCGGATCAAATCCCAGGCGAAGTCATGTCCATCCGTGTGAAGATAACGAAGCGCAAACTCGCGTTCCTTTTCGGTCGCTGTTGCAAACCAGCCTAACGCCGTATTGTTATCATGCGTGCCGGTGTACGCCACGC
>JBJKOR010000605.1:0-4892 GCA_046707185.1 Anaerolineales bacterium
AAGTTGGATGAAGCGGGGGCGAGTCTGATCCGCGCCGCGATGGGGCAGATGAATTTGTCTGCTCGCGGCTATCATCGTATCTTGAAGTTGGCGCGCACGATTGCGGATTTGGCTGGGAGCGAATCAATTCAATCCGTGCATTTAGCCGAAGCGTTGCAATATCGTCCGAAGTTGATGGTGGGGTAAGATATTTAGCTTGATCATCAATTCAATAGAGAAGGACGAATTCAGAGAGATTTTAAGATGAAATTACATTTTCTGAAAGCTTGATTTCAAAGCTGGATATAAATCTCTATATACCGTGTAAGACTTCCGATAACTTTCAGCTTCGCTTGGAACTGGATGAATGGATTCTGTGATCTTAATGCAGAATGAACATGCCTCCGCTACACTATCCCAATTCTTTACCCCTACGCCTGCCAGCAATGCGGCACCGTATGCCGCGCCTTCCGTTGTATTGACTATCACCAATTCGGCATCCAACACGGACGCCATGATTTGCCGCCACAATCCGCTTTTCGTTCCGCCACCGGATGCGCGGACTTGTGTAACTTTTCCAGGCCCGGCGTTTTGAATCAACATAAAGGAATCCTTCAATCCAAACGCCACACCTTCCAGCACGGCGCGCGTCATGTGCGCGCGGTTATGGCGTAGTGTCAAACCGATGAACGCGCCACGCGCCAACGAGTCAGGGTGAGGCGTGCGTTCGCCTGAAAGATACGGCAGGAACTGCAATCCTTCGCTTCCAACAGGGATCGATTCTGCTTCCTTCAACAAATCATCGAAACTTAGATTTGGCGCAAGCGTATCGCGATACCATTGCAGACTTCCTGCCGCTGAAAGCATCACGCCCATAAAATGCCACATACCCGGCACAGCATGGCAGAACGCGTGAAGCCTTCCTTCAGGTTCGATCAGTGCAGATGGAGTTGTCGCAAATACCACTCCGCTCGTGCCAACTGTTAATCCGATGATGCTTGGCTCGACGGCGCCGACTCCAACCGCACCTGCCGCCTGGTCGCCACCGCCAGCCACGACCGGTGTGCCGGATTTCAATCCGGTAAGTGAAGCGGCTTCCTCATTGACATAGCCTGTGACATCTGTTCCTTCAAACGTGCGCGGCATCCATGCGCGCGGAATACCGAGTGCGGCGATGATTTCATCCGACCAATCGCGTCGTTTCAAATCAAACAGTACTGTGCCTGCACCATCGGCTTTATCCATCGCGTATTCGCCGGTAAGTTTGTAACGAACATAATCTTTGGGCAGCAAAACATGTTTGGCTTTCGCGAATATCTCTGGCTCATTTTCTTTGACCCATAGAATTTTCGGCGCGGTGAATCCCGTCAGCGCGACATTACCGGTGATTTGAATAAATCTTTCTTTTCCAAGGATTCGATGAATTTCATCGCACTGACTCTGCGTGCGTTGATCGTTCCATAAGATCGCGGGGCGAAGGACATTTCCGGATTCATCGAGCAGGACCAATCCATGCATCTGGCCGGTCAAACCGACAGCGCCGACTCTTTCTCCGCCGACACCTGCTTTTTCCAACGCAGACTTGATACTGGTTGACACCGCACTCCACCATTCGCGCGGATCTTGTTCCGACCAGAGTGGTTTGGGCGTTTGCAGGGTATGGGGTGAGGATGCGACGGCGATCACTTCGCCGCGCGCATCCATCAATAATGCCTTACTGCTAGTAGTGGATGTATCAATTCCCAGGAAAAGAGAATTGCTCATTTCGCTCCAAGCAATAATTCCACTGTCAATTGATCGAGGCGTTCGTATTTCAATCCGCGTGAGGCGATGGCATTGCGATTGAAACTATATGCCTTGATCGCGCTGGCTTTCTCTGCAGAATACCTGCCAAAGAATGGCTTCATCGATTCGTCCTCAGCATTGACCTCGGCCACGAGTTCTTGAATCTGTTTATCCGCATTCCATCGTGCGGCTTTGTCTTTAAGAATCAGGTACGTGCGCATACAGCCGCGCGCAAAATCTTTGACGCCTTGGTAATCTTCGGTGCGATAGGCATGTGCATCGAAGTGACGCGAGCCGTTGTAGTTGTTATCTTCCAATAGTTTGACAAGAAAGAATGCGCTCTTGAGATTCACTGCGCCAAAACGAAAGTCCTGATCGTAGCGGCCAAAGGCTTGATCGTTCAAATCAATATGGAACAACTTTCCGGCTTCCAATGCTTGGGCAACGCCGTGCACGAAATTGAGTCCTGCCATGTATTCATGTGCTACTTCAGGATTCACGCCGACCATTTCAGGATGATCGAGCGTATGGATGAATGCCAACATATGACCGGTGGTGGAATTGTAAATATCGCCGCGCGGCTCATTGGGTTTGGCTTCCAATGCGAATTTCAAATCGTATTTCTTATCTAATACATATTCGCACAGGAAGTTCATGGCTTCGCGCGTCCGCTTGATGGATGTGATGGGATTCTTGGTCGCGTCGCTTTCTACGCCTTCACGTCCACCCCAAAAGACATACACTTTTGCGCCGAATTCCACACCGAGATCAATGGCATTCATTGTTTTTTGCAAAGCATAAGCGCGGACTTTTGGATCATTCGCAGTGAATGCACCATCTTTAAAAACAGGATTGCTGAACAGGTTCGTGGTTGCCATTGGCACAACGAGGCCGGTATCTTTCAATGCCTTGCGGAATTCTTTTTTGATGGCGTCTGCTTCGGCTGGAGTTGCATCAATTGGAATCAAATCGTTATCGTGGAAATTGACTCCATACGCTCCAACTTCGCCGAGCAGATAAACTAATTCGGCGGGCGATTTATGTTCGCGAACTACCGAGCCGAACGGATCTGCGCCGCGATTACCGACGGTCCATAGGCCAAATGTAAATTTATCTTCGGGTTTAGGATTGTAGTCTGACATGCGAATTCTCCTTTTATCTCTACGTACTTATTTCTTGTTTCACTTCGAATTTTGTTGATATTGGCTTGGGCGCGCCGAGTTCCCGCCCTCTCTGACTCGGCGAACAACCACCGACTTCGAGTCGAAATTCTCCGGGTTCGAGAGTCGTTTTGCCTTCATCGTTGATAAAGGACATCATTTCGGGAGTGATGGTAAAGGCGAGTGAACAGGATTCCCCGGCTTTTAGATGAACGCGCTCGAAACCGATCAGATGATGACGCGGGACAATCGTCGAGGCGTGGAGATCGCTCAGATAAAATTGAGCCACCTCGGCTGAGTCTGACGCGCCGCAATTGGTTAAAGTCAGGGTCACGCGCAGCGATTCACCAAGTTTAATCGTCGGCTTTTCAACTTCTAGATCCAAATATTCGAACCTCGTGTAACTTAAACCGAATCCAAAAGGATAAAGCGGCTCGGCGGTCATGTAACGATAGGTGCGATTGGTCATGCTGTAATCATCGAACGCGGGCAGTTGGTTGAGCGATTTGGGGAATGTGATAGGCAGCTTGCCTGAGGGAGAAACATCGCCAAAGAGAACATCCGCAACTGCGCGGCCGCCTTCCATGCCGGGATACCAAACGAAGAGAATCGCATCCACCAAATCTTCGATTTCACCAAGAGCGATAGGACTGCCTCCGGTGAGAACAAGAATGATGCGCGCACCGTAAGTGGCAAGTTCTTGGATGTAATCAATCTGACTCTGAGGAAGAGCGATATCGTCACGATCACCGTTCTGGGAAGAGAGAAGCGATTCGCCTTCTTCGCCTTCAAGGAAGGATGACAGTCCCGCGCAGACAATGGCTATATCAGACGATTGAGCCATTTGCAGCGCCCATGTGTCTTTGATCTCACGTTTATGTTTCAATGGCGCGCCGGGATGATATTCCATACCCATGCCTTCTGGGATGCGTCCGGTGATTCCTTCGAGGAAGGTGATCATCTGATTGTTGAAGCCGTAATAATTGCCGAGCAAAACTTCCGTGCTGGTGGCATTAGGTCCCGTGACGAAAATTTTCTTGGTCGAGGGCTGGACGGGTAAAATGTGGTCCTTGTTTTTGAGTAATACAACGGACTCTGTCGCGGCACGATATGCAAGCTGACGATGTGCATCACATCCGACCACATCCATTGGAATGGAAGCAAAGGGCACATCTTCTTCCGGATCAAACATGCCGAGTTTGAAACGTGTGAGAAGAGTCCGTTCGAGGGCGCGATCCACGTCAGCTTCCGTAATAAGTCCGCGCCGGATGGCTTCAGGGATTTCGTTGAACACATGATCACATCCGAGATCGCAGCCGAGGCGCAACGCAAGGGCAGCTGTTTCTGCCGCATCTTTTGTGACCTTGTGGTTCAAGTGAATATCGGAAAGCGCCCAGCAATCGGAAACGAAATGCCCTTGGAAATTCCATTCGCCGCGTAAAATATCTTCGATTAAAAGTTTGCTAGCGCAACAAGGTTCATCGAGCGTGCGGTTGTAGGCGCCCATCACCGATTCGACGTTTGCTTCGGTGACAAGTTTTTTAAAGGCGGGTAAGTACGTATCGTACAGTTCGCGTTTTGTGACAACCGCATTAAAGGAATGACGGTCTTTTTCTGGGCCCGAATGAACTGCAAAATGTTTCGCACATGCTGCGGTCTTAAGATATTTGGGATCATCTCCCTGAAGACTGCGCACGAATGCAGATGCCATCTCGCCAGTGAGGAACGGGTCTTCGCCCCATGTTTCTTGTCCGCGTCCCCAGCGCGGGTCGCGGAAGATGTTCACGTTCGGCGACCAAAACGTAAGTCCCTGATATTGGTCTGTATATCCGTTGCGTTTTAGTGCCGCGTGATATTTGGCGCGGCCTTCATCGCTAACAGCGGCGGCTATTTGATAAATCAAATCCTTGTCCCAAGTCGACGCCATCCCAATCGCCTGCGGAAAGATGGTTGCGCGCCCGTTACGGG
>JBJKOR010000606.1:0-25056 GCA_046707185.1 Anaerolineales bacterium
TCGCAGGCGTGGTGGGTCTCGCCGCGGCTATCGAAGCCACGTCCTCGCGACGCGGTTCGGAGATCGCCAGGGTGGCTGCCCTGCGCGACCGGCTCGCCACCGGGGTGCTCGAGGCGGTGCCAGGGGCGGCGGAGACCGGCGAGCGCGATAAGAAGGTCGCCGGCAACTGCCACGTCCGCTTCCCCGGAATCGAGAGCGAGTCTCTCCTGGTGCTGCTCGACGACGCCGGGGTGTGCGCCTCGGCGGGATCGGCGATATGGTGGCGGCCAGGATCAAAGAGGCTTCGCCGATGTTCAATGACGGGCAGGCTATAGATGTGGTGGATCAAAAACTGGGCTACATGGTACGCGGCGGCGATCCGGATGCCATTGACTCGATAGTCCCCATGGCGTTTGGAAATTTGGCGCTGGACTTGGTTCTCAAAGGTGTTCATGGTCGCCTGGTGGTTTTGAAGAATGGACGCTACGATAACATGCCTTTGGATGTGGTCACTGCCACAAAGAAGGTCGTGAACGTGAAGGAATTTTATGATACGGATCGCTATCGCCCAATCTATGAGAACTTTGAATTGAAGCCGCTGTTCTTGATGACCAGCGAAGGATAATTAACCGCAATAGAAAAGAGCCGAGGTCAATCGCCTCGGCTCTTTGTTTTGTTCGTTAGTTGTCCAGCAATTCCAACACTTCTTTGACGGCTGCTGGAACAGCCTTCTCGATTGCAGGAGACAGATTTTCGGAGAAATCATATACATTCCTGGCCTCGATGGCGACTACATCTACACGAGCGGGAATCTCGGCGCCAATGAACTTCGCGGTTTGCAAGGCGGTGAGCAGCGAGGCGTCATGCGCAGAGGCGGAATGCCCGGCGAAGGGATTTCCCAAATCGGCGAGTGGAAATACCTTCACGCTTCCTTCCGGACTTTGGCCGGTCTCCATGGAATCGATCAGGATCACACGCCGATAACCCAGCATCCGCTCCATCAAGCTGAGTCCGCCCAACGACGCGCAATCGATCTCCACGGAAGAATCAGCATGGATGGCGTTGTCTAATTCTTGAGCAACCTTCCAGCCCACGCCGTCATCACCGAGAATGGGATTACCGAGGCCAATCACTAATGTCTTCATGTCTTGTTAGTCTTGCAAGTCTAAGAAGTCCAATGAGCCTCACAAGTCGTCGTGTCAGACTTATGAGACTTGTTGGATTTTTTGACTTTAATCTCGCTTCAAGACTTCGATAGCTTCGCCTTTTGCGTCACGGATCGTGACCTCAAGCGGCATTTGTCCTGGCAGGGAATGCGTGGCACAGCCGAAGCATGGATCGTACGAGCGGAATGCCATCTCGACCATGTTCAACATCGGCTCGGTAACCACAGTCCCTTTCTTGATGAGGCTGCGCGCAGCTTTGTTGATGGACATACTGATGGGTGCGTAGTTGTTGGTCGTGCCGACGATGAGATTCGCTTTGGTTATCACACCGCGCTCATCGGTCCAGTAATGATGCGTGAGCGTGCCGCGCGGCGCTTCGACAATTCCGACACCTTCAGTGGGCTTCTCGGTTGGGATGGCATGGAAGTTCGGTGAGGTATTTTCGGGATCGGTTGCCAGCTCGACCCAATGTTCCGCTGCGTACAACAATTCGATTAGCCGCGCCCAATGCGTGGCAAGCCTTTGGTGAACGGGCTTGCCGCCCAAGGTCTTGAAGAACTTCTCGTATTCTTCCTGCGCGAGCGGAGTTGCCATTCCATCTGCCGCGTTGACTCTCGAGAGTGGCGTGGCGCAATACACACCCGAATCTTTTCCATCCACGAAACCCTTCCAGCCGACTTTTTTCAGATACGGGAATTTGAGATACGTCCACGGCTCGACGTGCTCGGCAATATTTTCGGTGTAATCCTTCGGCGCGTATTTCACAAACTCTTTTCCATCCGGGTCAACCACACGCACTTTGCCATCATAGAAATTGGAATGGTTGTTCTCGTCCACCATGCCCATATAGTATGTGTGATGAGCGTAAATGTCACCGAGAATCAAATCCACGTAAGCCTTGTTGCCCAGCACAATATCATTGAAGAGCTTCAAGCTGAACTGTCCAAACTCAACCGCCCAGCGTCCCATCTCTTCGATTTCTTTGCGTTGTTCTTCGTTGATGCCTTTGGTGAGTCCGCCGGGGATGGATGTGCACGGATGGACTTTGCGCCCGCCGATCATCTCGACCACGGTGTGTCCATACTTGCGGGCCTGAATCACCTTGCCGCCGATTTCCAAGCCGACTTTGTGAATCACGCCGAGGATGTTTCTCTCAGCTACCGGCGCATCGGGACCCATCACGAAATCGGGTCCGCCCAAGGCGTAGAAGTGCGTTGCATGATCGGTAACATAGAACGCCATGTAAAGCAGTTCCCGCAGAAGCTTGGCGGTGCGCGGCGGATCCACATGATAGACCGCGTCCGCGGCTTTGGCGCCCGCCATGTGATGCGCTTCGGGGCACACGCCGCAAATGCGGTTCGTCAGAAGCGGCATCTCCTCCACCGGGCGTCCGACGCAGAATCGTTCGAAGCCGCGCAGCTCTGGAATCTGGAAATAGGTGTTGGCAACATCGCCATCATCGTTTAGGAAGATTTCGATCTTGCCGTGGCCTTCGAGACGAGTGATGGGGTCAATGGAAATTCGTTGCGTCATGTTATGCCTTCTCTTTCTTCCAGGCAGGAACTGCAGCTTTCAGTAATGAGCCTGCCAAATTGAATCTGTAGAACTGACCGGTGGGATCAACCAATTCATCCAGGATGAGATCGATTTCTTCCGGATCTTTTGCATCGATGACAGATGCAAACGCCGAGATCAAGCGCGCACCATAATCTACAACGCCCTCAGCGGGTCCGTAACAACCGATGCACTGCGCACCGGCGGTTGGACAGCGCGCATTGCATCCGCTGCGCGTAGCGGGACCGTTGCACGGAATGCCTTGTTCGAGCAGACACAGCATCGGGTCAGGCGCGATATTCCAGATGCGTTCAAAGGATTTGATCGTTTTGGCATTTCGAGTCCGCTGGCATTCATCACAAACCGTGGAATTGCCCGCGCCGATCACGCTTCCTTTGGGCGGCAATTCCGCTTTGCCTTGTAGAACTTGAATGACTAGGTCGATCACTGCCGCGATTTGATGCGACTCGGGCGGACAACCGGGCATGTAATAATCCACGTCCACCACTTGGTCGAGCGTCTTTAGCACGGGCAGCATCGCTGGAATATGGATTTCACCCTCCGGCATTTTGTATTCAGGCTGCGGGCGGATATGATCCGGGTTGTCGGTCGAGACTGTCTCGTAGTACGTATCGAAGATCTCTTTCGTGCTGGTGAGATTGGCTAGTCCGGGGACGCAGCCTTCATTGGCGCAGGACCCGAACGCAACCAGAATCTTGGATTTCTTGCGGAGCAATTTGGCAATCTGTTCGTTCTCTTCATTGCGGATGCCGCCGTTGAAGAGCGTCAGCAAAATTGAGCCGTCTTCCATCGCTTCGACATCCTTGTATTTGGCGTCCATCGCCACGGGCCAGAAAACGACATCGAAGTTGGCGTCCACATCCAGAATCTTTTCGTGGATGTTCAAGACTGCGATTTCGCATCCGCCGCACGAGGCGGCCCAGTACATTGCAAATTTAGGTTTATTGCTCATGCTGCCACCTCCATCACGGGCGTTGATGCACTTTTCTGAAATTCTGCGGGCCAGCTGAGCGGACCCAGCGCGCGCACTTCTTCCACGAACTTATTGACTTCGGATGCAAAGTTGGCGCCTTCTGCCGCGCTTGCCCATAATAGCTTGATGCGTCCCGGATCAACACCCATTTGTGCGAGTACGCGTTTGAGCAGGAGGAAGCGACGCAGTGCTTTGTAGTTTTGCTCAATGTAGTGGCAGTCACCCGGATGGCAACCGGTGATGAGGACGCCATCCGCGCCATTGGCAAAAGATTTCATGACAAAGGTCGGATCCAAACGTCCAGAACACATGAGGCGGATCAAGCGCACGTTCGGCGCATATTTCATGCGCGCCGTGCCCGCCATATCCGCGGCACGGTAACTGCACCAGTTGCAGGTAAAGCCGATGATCACAGGTTCGAATTTTTCATTACTCATAATCCACTCTCCTTATGCTGCTTCCACGCTTTGCGGCACATTGACCAGCAGCAGGCCTTCGATCTGTGAAAGGATCTGCTCGTTGGAGAATCCTGTACCGCTGATCGCTCCAGCTGGGCAGGCAGCCACACATGTCCCGCAACCCTGACATAGCGCCGGATTGACTTCCGAGACCATCTTATCTTCATGGAAGGAGATGGCGTTGAACGGGCACAGGTTGTTGCAGATGCGGCAGCCCGAACATTGATTCTCATTGATCGAAGCACGCACCGGTTCGAGCGCGACTTCCTTTTGCTCAATCTTGCCGAGCACGCGCGCCGATGCGGCCGCGCCTTGGGCTACGCTGGCAGGAATATCCTTCGGGCCTTGCACACAACCGGCGATGTATATTCCTTCGGTCATTGTTGCCACCGGATCCAATTTCGGGTGTCTCTCGGTGTACCAGCCGCTCGCGCCGCAGGCAATGCCGAACAGCTTGCCAACTTCTTTGGCGTCCTCGTGCGGCTCCAAACCGGCAGAGAGAATCACCATGTCGGTCGGGATGCGGCGCTGTTTTCCAATCAGTGTATCCTCGACCTGAACGATCAATTTCCCTTGTTCCTCAGGCGTGCGCGCCACATCGGTGATTTCTGCTACTTTGCCGCGGATGAAATTACCACCTTCTTCGAGCACGCGCTTGTAAAATTCCTCGTAATCTTTGAAGGGAGTGCGAATATCAATGTAGCAGTTGTAGACTTCCGCGCCAGTGCGCTCCATCACCAGGTGGGCAAACTTCAGGCTCTGCATACAGCAAATTCCAGAACAGTACTTGTTGTAGTTCTCATCGCGGCTGCCCACACAGTGCACGATGACTACCGTCTTCGGCGTGGTCTTCTTATCGCGTAAAACGATCTTGCCCTCAGTCGGGCCGGAGGCGTTGCACATTCGCTCGAATTCCAGATTGGTGAACACGTTTGGAAGCCTGCCATATCCGTACTGCGGAATGCGCTTGACGTCGAACAACTGATATCCAGTAGCGAGAATAATGTTGCCAACTTGAACATCCAGCATCTCATCCTTCTGGTTGAAGTCTATCGAGTTGGGTTCGGTCGGGCAAAAGATTTGGCAGGCTTTACATTTGCCATTTTTGAAATAGGCGCAGTTCTCAACGTCAATGACCGGATATTTTGGAATGGCTTGTGGGAACGGCGTGTAGATCGCTTTTCGAATCCCTAGACCAGCCTCGAAAACATTATCTACCACCTTCCATGGGCATTTTTCCCAGCAGATGCCGCAACCGGTGCACGTGTCCGTGTTGACATACCGGGCCTTCTTGCGGACGGTCACTGTGAAATTTCCTACGTAACCGTCCACTTTCTCGACCTCACTCCATGTGAGAAGGGTGATGTTTGGATGCGAACCAACTTCAAACATCCTCGGAGTTAAAATGCAGGCCGCGCAGTCCAATGTAGGGAAAGTTTTGTCGAACTGGGCCATGTGCCCGCCAATGGATGGTTCACGCTCGACGAGATAAACGTGATGGCCCGCGTCGGCGATCTCGAGCGCGGCTTGGATGCCTGCGATTCCGCCTCCGACCACCATTGTGTCGGGATGGATCGGCACGCGCAGCGGTTCAAGCTCAGTGTTGTGCGCCACGCGCGCCACGCCGCCCGCGATGATGGCTTTCGCTTTATCCGTCGCGGCGACTTTATCGGTATGCACCCATGCGTCTTGTTCGCGGATGGAAACCAATTCAGTCAAATATGGATTCAATCCGCCTGCCGCGCTGGCGTTGCGGAAGGTCTTCTCGTGCAGATGCGGAGAACAAGCCGCAATCACGACGCGCGTCAGGCCTTGTTCTTTGATATCCTTTTGAATCAATTCTTGACCAAGGCTGGAGCACATGAACTTGTAGTCGCGGGCAACCACCACGCCTTGACCGGCAAGGTGTTTCCCGGCCCATCGGCTGACTTCCGCGACATCCACAACTCCGGCGATGTTCGTGCCGCAATGACATACATAAACGCCAATTCTTTCAGTCATAGTTTTCTCTCCTGTTTTTCTAACTTTGTACAAAGTTAAGTAATGGCGCTGCAGGGACCATCTCTTTTCCGATTCCCAGACTGGCTGGCTGGATGCCCATTGCCACACCCATCAGTTGTGTGAAATACATGACGGGGATCGAAAAATTCGTACCAAATTCTTGATTAACCTGGCTTTGATACACTTCCAAGTTGATGTTGCACATTGGACAGGCGGTCGTGATCACTTCGGCTTCATGATCCACGGCATCTTCCAAAAGTTTGCGGACCATATCCAAAGCCGCTTTACGATTCGTGATGATCAACGAACCTCCGCAGCAGCGCGTCTTGGTCGGATACTCCACAGACTTTGCACCCAGAGCCGACAACAATTGCTCAAAGAACTGCGGGTTCTCGACGTTCTCGTGATCTTTTCTCGGACGAAGCATCTGACATCCGTAGTAGGGGGCAACTTTCAAATCCTTGAGCGGATGCGTGACTTTCTTCTTGACTTCCTCCAATCCCACATCTTCCAGGATCACTTCGATGAGGTGACGCACCTTCAGCGTTCCATTGACATGCAATTTGTCTGCTTCCAGCGCATAATTGATGTGTTCCGCGAGGTCAGGGTCCTTTTTCAGATATGCATTGGTGAAGTAAGCGTTTTTGTAACATGCGCTGCACGGCGCGACGAAATCGCTCGCGCCTTCTTTTTCGGCGATTGCCAGATTGCGCGCGACCAAAGTGTATGCCAGTAATTCATCCACCGGAAAATATGCAGTGGCGCCGCAGCAATTCCAGTTTTCGATTTCTTTCAAATCGAGGCCCACCGCGCGCGCCACTTCCCGCGTGGAAATGTTATAACTGGTCGCCATGCTTTCGAGAGAGCAGCCGGGATAATATGCATATTGTTTCATGCCGGCTCTCCTATCGGGATAATGCGCCGGACCATGTTCTGGAATTTCTTCAATCCTTTGATTTTCTTTGGAAGCAGAGACATCCGGCCCTTCAAGAACAACCCCGTAGCCGTTTCCGCTTCCTGGATCAATCCCCGGGGGCCATACTTGAAGAGATAAGCAGGAGCCAGCTGCGGTTCGAAGGAGCGCCCCGATCCGACGATCATCTTGACGAAACTTTCAGAGAAGGCGGGTCCGATCAAGCCTTCCTGATATGCTTTCTTCCACATGGAGTAACGTTTGAGTGCGTACATCAAGTCAGCGATATCAACGCCCGCCGGGCATCGTACTGTGCATTGATAACAAGACGCGCAGGACCAATAGGTGTTGCTGGCGAGCACTTCATCCTTAAGATCGGCGCGGATCATGCCGATGATCTTGCGCGGTGTGTAATCCATGAATTCGACCGCCGGGCAACTTCCCGAACACGTTCCGCATTGAATACATTCTTTGATGGGGTTGCCGTGCGAGGCATACATCATGTTTGTTATTTCGTTGCTAAAAGAAAGTTCTACTGCCATTAAGGGTGCTCCTACCGTTGGGGCGTTTTGGATTTTCTCTCTTCGGATAACTTCAAGAGAGTGCTTACTTTTTCCAGCAGGAGTTTTGGTTCCACCGGCTTTTCGACCAGTTCATCCGTCTCGACAAAATGCGGATGTACCGATTGACCAGGGAAGAGAAACGCGATCTGCTCGCGCAGCCCGGTGATGATCAACACAGGCATTTCCTTCAACTTCGGGTCTTTTCGAATCTTCCGCGCCAGAGCCACGCCTTCCGCTCCGCGCCCCATCATGATGTCAAGCAGAAGCAAGTCATATTTCTTGCTTTGCAGACTTTGGAATCCATCCTTGGGGTTATAGGCCACGTCCACTTTATAGTTGGCTTTCTCAAGGATGGATCTGATCCCCGCCACAAAATCGGGATCATCATCGATCATCATTATCTGTGTGCTCATACACATCTCCTTTTCGAATGATGCTCAAGCCGCCGTCCTCGGCGGCGCGGACGCCGCCGGGGGCAAGGCTCTAAGATACTGTCAAGCTATTGGCTTGCAACGAAGAATTCGGTTCTGGCTTGATGGTTGGCAATCGGATCACAAATGTGCTTCCTTTGCCCAATTCGCTTTCTACGAAAATCGTTCCGTTATGCGCCTCGACGATGCGGTGGGCAATCGCGAGACCGATGCCGCTTCCATGCTCGGACGATGGCGCGGCTTTGCCCGCGTAGAAATCGTTGAAAATAAAAGGCAGGTCTTCCTTGGGGATTCCGGGTCCGGTGTCCGTTATCGAAATCACTGCATCGTTTCCATCTCCTTCGACCTTGACCGTAATCTGACTCGATGAACGCGAATACTTGATTGCATTACCCAGAATATTTATCACGGTCTCAACCAATGTTCCTTCATCTCCATCGACGGGATTCAACGTTTCATCCACCGAGGCGACGATCTCAACATCTTTACGAATTGCATGGGACTGGACGCCCTCTACTGCCTTTGAAATCACGGATGATATGGAGGTGGGTTTGAAGTTTTCTCGAATCTTCATGATGTCAACGGACAACACTCGAAGCCACGTTTGAATCAGGTTGATCAAATCATTGAGGTTGGCCTTCATCCGCTCGAAGCGTTTCTTTTGCTCATCGGTGAGCTGATCCGATAGATCATCCACCAGGAAGAACAGATTCTGCTGCACGGTTCCAAGAGGCGCCTTGAGCTCATGTGAAACGATCGCGGCGAAATTCTCCCTCAATAATTCTTTTTCCCTGCGCAAGGCAATAGCTTCCAGTGTCAACCTTCTCTTGTCGAGACCTCGCCGCGTGATCATGCGGAATTCATCCGGGGTGAACGGTTTGGGCAGGAAATCGTACGCGCCGTTCTTCATTGCATCCACCGCGGAACTCACTGTTGCAAAGCCCGTGATCACGATGGTTACAATCGTGGGATCGGCCTTACGAATCTGTTCGATCACATCCAGACCCGAAATGCCGGGCATCTTAAGGTCAACACAAACGAGATCAGGCTGAAATTCGCTGATGAGCCGTAACCCAAGCTGACCATTCATGGCAGTAGCGATCTGATAATCACCGCCTTTTAGGATTTGGATACAGGAATCCAATACCACTTCTTCGTCATCTATGATAAGTATCTTGGGTTTAGTTTCCATTGCTCGCACCTTTTCCATTGGAAGCCATAGGCAGTCGCACAGTAAAGATCGTTCCCTTGCCTGCTTCGCTCTCGACCAAAATCGTTCCGTTGTGTTCTTTCACAATTCCATAACTTATCGCCAAACCTAACCCAACGCCGTGGCCTGTGTCTTTGGTGGTAAAGAAGGGATCAAAAATCTTATCCAGGTTCTCTTTGGTAATTATCGGCCCGGTATTCTCAAACCCTAATTCGATGCATTGATCGAAAGGTTCAAATCTGCTTGTAAGCGTTAATCGCCCATTCCCCTCCATGGCCTCAGCGGCGTTAATGATGATATTCATGAAGACACGCTCAATCTGCGATGGGTCAATTACAGCTTTCGGCAAGTTTGCATCGAGATCGTATGTGATCTGAATGTTATGGAACAAAGCCTGTTTTTCAAGTAAGGAAGCACAGTTTCTAAGAACTTCGCTCACATCGCAAAGTGTTTTGTCCGGTTTTCTCTGGCGTGAAAAATCCAGCAAGCCGCGAATGATGTCGCGGCAGCGATTGGCTTGGATTGCGATTTTTTCAAGATTCCCTTTGCAGGTTTCATCCCGGTCAAACGGCATGTCTTCCAAGAGTAGATGTGAGTATGTAACGATTCCCTGCAGTGGGTTATTCAATTCATGAGCCACGTTGGCGGAGAGTTGTCCGATCAGTGCCAGTCTCTCCGACTCCATGATTTTTCTTTTTGTGAATTCCTTTAACTCCTCATCCCGTTCTTGGAGCGCAGACGCCATTTTGTTAAAGGTGTGTGCCAACTCCCCCAATTCATCGCCCGATTGGATTCCTACGCGAACGTCCAAATTGCCATCGGCAATTTCCTTGGAGGCTGACACCAATTTCCCAAGCGGCACGGAAATTCTTTGTGAAATGAAGTAGGCGACGAGCATGGAGCCGAGGGCGCCCACGAATGTGATTCCCAAGAAGGTGAGAATGGTCTGCCGCTCCAAATCGGCATATGGCTGTTCGAGAGCGCCGACATATAGTATGCCTATGATTTCGTTATGCACATCTTTGATCGGTTCGTACGCCGTGATGTACCAATTGTTCACGACATATGCCCGACCGATATAGGGTTGACCTTTGAGAAGGACCTGGTTGTAAACGGTCTGCGATACACGCGTACCAATGGCGCGCGAACCGTCTTCATTCAGAACGTTAGTCGAGATCCTAACATCACCCTGGAAAATCGTCGCGGTTCCGGCGTCTTTGCCATTATATTGCAGGCCCTGAAAGACGGTTTGCTTTATCTCGTCTACCAGGTTGTAATTTCTATCTAGCAAGACTCCACCATACAAAACGCCTATCAGTTTATTGGTTTGATCGAAAATCGGAGCCGCCGCTTCCAACATCATGCCGCTGGTTTGTCCGGTTGCGCTTGTGATCCTTGCCATAGGCGTGTTAATGAATTTGATGTCGGCTTGTTGGGCAAGGAAAGGAGATTCTTTATTCAAATCTTCGGCAGATATGAGTACCGTCGCGGCAGTGGGCGTATTTGTGCTGATTACCGTTGAGACGAGTTGATTGTGAATCTGACTATCCCCATTAATTCCCAAATTATTGGTCCGCAGTAAAACATTGCCATACGCGTCGGTGACATTCAAGATATCAAGCCCTTCTGCTTTTTTTACCTTACTCAGCTCGTCAGCGGAATTCATGATGTTTCCGCTGGATAAGTCGTCGGTGAGGAAGAACCGGTCCGCTGTCAGGCGAATGACATCATTAATGTGATTCAATTTGTCCTGATAAATTGCCCTGCCAGAGTTCAAATCGAGGTTCACCGTTTGTTGGGCTTCCGTTAGGATGCGATCGCCGATCAAGTGAATGCTCACGATTGTGAAGATTGTGCTGATGATAATTATTACCGCCAAAAAACTTAGGGTGAGGTTGGTGGCGATGGGAATGCGGAGGCCTGTTCGCAGGAACGCATCAATACCGCGCGAAACCTTCGCACTGAAGTTTTTGAGTCCGTTTACCCAATTGCCAATTGCGCGTTGCATATTATGCCTGTTCAGCCGAGTGCAGCGTACACTAACTCCGTCAGATCTTTAACTGCGAGACGTTGCTCGTTGCCGGTGGTTTTGACCGCATCGCGGAACATGGTGACATCCTTCGGGCACGCTGTCACCAGTGTGGATACGCCCTCCAGGCTTACTGCTTCACGTACGCGCGATTCGCTGGGTCGTTCCTTGACTTCGGCTTCTTTCATCCAAATGCGGCCGCCGCCTGCGCCACAGCAGAATGCCCGGTCACCGTGACGCGGCATCTCGATCAATTCACATCCGGTCGCTTCGATGATGCGCCGCGGCGCATCATACACGCCGTTATAACGACCCAGATAGCATGGGTCGTGATAGGTAACTTTGTATCCGAGTTTGACATTCAATTTGAGTTGACCGGATGCAATCAATTGATCCAACAGTTCTGTGTAATGAAGAACAACAGGATGACCATTTCCGTTGAATTTGTACTCGTTCTTCAGCGTGTTATAAGAATGTGGATCGGTTGTGATGATTTTCTGATACGTACATTTGCTTAATGCGCTGAGATTTTTCTCGGTGAGCATTTCGTACAACCCTTCTTCCCCCACGCGGCGCACATCGTTGCCGGCATTGCGTTCACTGTCGTATAGAATTCCGAAGTCCAGGCCAGCTTTCTGGAAGATCTGTGCGGTCTTCGACGTAATATCGGTCAGAGTTGGACTGTAGGAGGCATAATCACCAACAAACCATAGATATTCAACAGCTTCTCGCCGCGCGTCCTTGATCTTGGATTCGAGCGGCTGAGTCCAGTTGGCGCGCATCCGCTCCGACTGGCCGAAGGAGTTTCCGTAACGGCCCAAATTAGCCAAAGCGGTTTGTAGTTGAGTATCTACTTGTCCCTCGCCCACCAAATAGCGGCGCATATCAACGAACGAAGACACATGATCAATGAACACTGGACAGACTTGTGAGCAAGCGCGGCAAGTGGTGCAACTCCATAATTCGTCCGCTGTAATCACATCACCGTGCAATGGACGGCCATTGACTTTTTCCCAGGTGTGCGCTTCCAATTTGATCATCATACTGCGCGGCGAAAGAATCTGCGCGCTGGCATACGCCGGACAGACGTCTTGACATCGTCCGCAGCGTGTGCAGGATTCGAAGTCGAGAATTTGCTTCCAGGTAAATTCCTTCCATGCTTTTACGCCCATACTGTCCGTGGAACGCGGCGGAGACAGCCTCCCTGCTGGCGCAAGTGAATGGAAGTAAATATTGGTTGGCGCAGCCACGATATGAAATAATTTTGTGAACGGCAAACTGGCGAGGAGCGTGAAAGCAATAAGAATATGGAAGGACCACAGCGAGAGATGCAAAATGCGATTGGTTGGATCGCCAGTGGCGATGAAGAGCGCCGCGATGGCGTTACCAATCGGCGACCAGTTCGCCCATGCGGGCCGCACGACCGCCAGCCGCAAGCCTTCCACGAGATAACCGGTAATGGCAATCAGGGTTAGCATGACGAGCACGTAGGTGTCGTCGCGGGTGAGGGTCGGCATGGGGTTCCGGAGCCGCTGTGGGCGGAGAATGTAGCGTCGGTAAATCGCCATTCCCAATCCGACGATCAGCAGCACTCCAAAAATGTCCAGCACCAATTCATAGCCGATATAAAGCCCATCTTTCAAAAATTGGAAGCCGAAGAAGAGATGAGTCACATCCCAATCCACCGTTGCGAGCGCGGTTCCGATGAGCAGGGCTATGATGCCCCAAAAGATGGTGAGGTGCATCACGCCCGCATACGCTTCGTTCGCCACGCGCAATTGCAAAATGGATTGATTGAATAGCGTCCGCAGACGTGCGCCGATACGATCAGAGCGTTTAACTGGTTGTCCCTGACGCCAGCGCCTCACGCGGCGAACGATGCCGTAGAGGAAGACAACAGCCGTAATGAATCCCAAAATGTATTGGGCCGTCTCTGCCCATTGCGGGATGTTCCAAAACGTTTCGCGGATCGGCATGGCTTCCTACGCTTTCGCTTGCTTGACTTTCTCGGTCAGCACTTCGAGTAGATCGAACATGTCCATTTCGACGCCATACTTGGCGATGTCGAAGATGGGCGCTTTCGGATCGGTGTTGATGGCAATGATCATCAAGCTGTCAGCAATCGCCTCCACATGCTCAGGCGCGCCGCTGATGCCCAGTGTGAAATAGATTTTTGGCTTGACATGCTTGCCCGATTTTCCGACGAGACGCGAGGTCGGCAGCCATGCTTGATCAATGACGGGGCGCGAACCAGTGACAACGCCGCCGAGCGCGGCGGCTAAATCTTCTGCCAGTGAAATGTTATCTTTATTTTGAATGCCTCGACCCACGGAAACTAAGATTGGCTCTTTGGCAATGTCCACATCGCCTGCTTGCGGCTCGATGTAATTTTTCAACGCGACTCTCAACGCGTCCAATGCCGGGATTTCAACCGGTGTCAGCGTAGGAGACTTTGCACTTTGTCCCTGTTCGGGTTTGTGTCCGCCGGGGATCATGGTCACAAGCGCAGCGGGGGCGGGCAATTCACCTTCCGCCATGATCTTCCCGCCGCAGATTTGGTTGATGAATTTCCCGTTTGTAAAGCTACGGCACGAACTGATCAGCGGCATATTCAAACGTATGGAGAGCACACTCGCCAAATCTGCGCCGATGGATGTGCTGCCAAAAAGCACCGCGCGCGGTTGATTATTCTTGATCAATTCGGTGAGTGCTTTTTGATAAGCATCCGGCGTGAAATCAGCCAGCGCGGGGTGATCGAGATAAAGCACTTGGTCAGCCGCAAAGTTTTCCGCCATTCCCTTGGCGTTGTTTCCCAAAAGAACAGCCGCGACATTTCCGCCGGTGCTTTGGGCGAGATCACGCGCGGCGGCAAGCATGATATAGGAAATATCTGCAACCTGCCCCTGCAAGTGTTCGATGACAACGTAAATATCTTGACTCATATTCACCTCGCTCTCACAAAACGCCCAGCTCTTTGAAAACGCCAACGAGTTGATCGGAAACTTCATCTGCGCTGCCGGTGATCATTGTGGCGTGAGAACTCGCTTCGGGCTGGAACATGCGTCCAACGGTGGGACCGCCGCCAGCGTCGAGGTTCGAAGCGTCCTGCTCTTCGATGCTGGAGGTCTTCATCGCCTGGCGAACTTTGCTGACAGCCACATAACGCGGCGGTTGTTCTGCCACTTGGATTCCTAATACGGCTGGAAGTTTTATTTCCATTTCGGCGATCAAGCCACCGGGATATTCCTTTTTCACGGAGGCTTTTCCCGCCGCGAGTGAAACTGCCGAGATATAACCGATATATGGCATTTCCAATAATTCAGCGACCAGGGGCCCCAACGCGCCATCGAGATCGTTGTGGGCCTGAACGCCGGTTAACACCAGATCGGGTTTGAGATCACTGACCACCGAGCCAAACGCGCGGGCTAATGCGTGATTATTTACATCGCCCTCAAACGTCCCCTTGATTTTTATTAATCGGTCTGCGCCTTTGGCGGCTCCCGTGAAAAGCACATCGTCGGCGCCATCGGCATCGGTCGAGATAATGGTCACTTTGCCGCCGCCGCGTTCCTTCAATAAAATGGCCTCTTCGATGGCGTGGTCATCGAGTTCGTTGATGATCAAACGTGCAAAGGACAGATCGAGCGCGGTTCCATTTGCATCGATGGTAATCTCTTCCACCAAATCGGGAACAAGTTTAGCCAAGACTACGATATCCATTATTCACCTCTCACTAGATTCCCGTCGCTTCGACCAGCAGTTCGGCGATGTCCCTCACCTTCAGTTGCGCGGCGCCCTCCACCGTTTTCGATGCATCCTCGAAGCGCGGCGATTCATACGGACAAGCGACTGCCAGAATATCCGCTTTGACGCTCAACGCTTCGCGGACGCGCCATTCGGACAGACGTGTGTGGGCTTTCTCCCATTGGAATCCGTCAAGCCACATCCCGCCTCCGCCTCCACCGCAGCACAAACTGTTCGTATGATTGTGCGGCATTTCCGTCAGCTTCAGGCCGGGAATGGATTCGATCAACCTGCGCGGCGGATCGAATACTCCGTTGGCGCGGCCCAAATAACATGGATCATGATATGTGACGTTGGCTTTGATTTCCTGCTTTAGCATTGGCTTGATTTGATCGAGTCGTTCTGCCAGAAATTCGGTGTAGTGCCGGATCGGATAAGAAATACCCAGCCTCGGATATTCATTCTTGATGGCGTTATAAGCATGTGGGTCGGTAGTGATGATTTCATTGAACTTGTATTTGCCAAATGCTTTTCCGTTCTTATCTGCCAGCATTTCGAACAAGCCGTGCTCGCCGGCCAATCTCTGCGAGTCGCCGTCGCTGGATTCGTCCGGACCCAGAATCCCAAAATTCACGCCGAGCGCGTTCAGTATCTTCGCGAGCGCTTTGGCGATGGATTGAACGCGAGGGTGATAGGAGGCGTAATCACCGACGAACCAGAGAACATCCACCGGCTGCCTGAATTTTCCCATCACCTTGACCTCCGGCGTGATGCCAGCTATCCAATCGGCTCGTTTACGCGGCGATTCGCCCAGCGGGTTGCCATAGCGTTGCGAGTTCATCAATGCGTTTTGAAGCTCAGTGGGAACGTTGCCTGCCAGGAGCAATTCTTCTTTGATGCTGGCCATCAGGCCTGGAGTTAGCGGAATCTTCGATGGGCAGACGTTGGTACACGCGTAACAGGAAACGCACATCCAGATCGAATCACTTTCCAGAAGCTTTGTGAAACGATCAGCCCGTATCATCGCGATCATCCGGCTGGGCGGATAGTTCATCAGATACCCAAAGGGACAAATCCCGCTGCAGTTCCCGCACTCCAGACAGAGTTTCAACCTCTCGCCATCCGGTGTGGCCTCGAGGACTCTGGCATAAAAAGAACGCTCTCCTATCTCAGTGGTCATCATGGATCATCTCCTCACAAAACTCTTTACCGAATATTTTAGAAATGCGGCGGTTATTTATGGTCGACGCAAGCGTTGCTTGGGCGCGCTGACACAAAAGGGTGATTAAAGAAAAATATAGCCTTCCATGTTGATTAGGATTTTGGACAACTTGCGCTGACATTAGTAGAGCACCGTTCATATACTCTCCTCTATGTATAGCCAACGCCTTTGACGCCCTCTGATTCGAGGCGTATTCGGTATGATATATCTAATATGTGCCTTTTTTCACAAACTTACAAGAGTTGAATATCATGGTTTCGCGATGATAATCATCCTGTTGCTTGGCAAAAGGTGTTCAGTTTGGCCTTGTCCTCTTCAAACCAATTTATATCCGAAACGTTGTATAATCCCGAAAATTTATTGTTAGGAGAATTGTATGAAAATTGACTTCTCAATGTGGAATAAAGCGCTGAACATTATTCCCGAGGTCTCGAAACAGGAATGGGATCAGCTCGATTTGATCTCGCGCTGGCTGATTTCCACGCGCGCCGCGGTGCTCATTATGACTTTCCTTTCCGCCGCGCTGGCCGGAATCTTCGCTTTTCGTGACCATGCCTTTCATTTCCTGCCCTGGCTGGCGTTGACCTTTGGCTTGATTATGGCGCACGCCAGCAATAACATCTTTAATGATTTTACGGATTTCGTGCGCGGCGTGGATAAAGACAATTATTTCCGTACGATTTATGGCGCGCAGCCGATCGCCAGCGGTCTAATGACAAAGCGCCAGCACCTGACGTATTTTGCAGTCACCGCTCTGCTGGCCTTGCTTGCCGGAATCAATCTGCTCGCAATCAATGGCGGAGATCTGACCATTTGGATTCTGCTTGGTCTCGGCGTTTTCTTTGTGTTGTTCTATACCTGGCCCTTGAAATACATTGCCCTCGGCGAAATCGCGGTCTTGATTGTGTGGGGACCGCTGATGATCGGCGGGGGGTATTATGTACTGGCTCATCATTGGAGTTGGAATGTGGTGATTGCAAGTCTTCCCTATGTTTTGGGTGTTACGACAGTGATCTTTGGCAAACACATCGACAAGCAAAAGATCGACTTCGAGAAAAGGATACATACAGTCCCCGTACTGATTGGCGAAAAGCTCTCACGTTATATCGTGCTCGCCATGATGGTTTTGCCTTATCTCTTTACGGCCTATTTAATCGCGATCTAGTTCTTCACGCCTGTCATGGCGATAGTCGTGCTGGCGGTTCCGACTTTTCTCCAGACGTATCCTGCTTTGCTGAGCCCCAAGCCTGAGACTCGTCCCGAAGGTTTTCCGGACGGGCAAGGCGGCTGGCCGCTTTATTTTGCTCCGTTAGCATTCCGCAACAACCGTGCCTTCGGCATCTGGTTTATGCTGGGGCTTGTGGCGGATGTGGCGTTGCGTTTCTTTTTACCGGCTTTCTGGCATTAGAAAAAAGCACGCTTCGAGTTTTCAGCCCAACGACATGGCAATTAGTCATGTCGCTTCTGTGGCAGGCTTGGCAGAAGTAGCTGTATAATTTTTTACTAGAAAACGAATTCTTTGAAATCTGGAGGAGGAGTGATGAAAATCAACTTTGCCATGTGGCGTAAAGCCTCATGGGAATTGATCAAGATGGAGGACAAGCAGGAGTGGGATGGACTCGATGTTGTTTCCAAGTGGTTGATTGCCACACGTTCAGCCGTGACCACCGTAACCATCTATTCCTGCATCATTGCCGGGTTGCTTGCCTGGCGCGATGGTTACTTTGCCTGGTTGCCGTGGATCATTCTGACGCTGGGTTTGTTCATTGCGCACGGTACGAACAACCTGCTCAACGATTTCACCGATTTTTCACGCGGCATCGACAAGGATTATTACTTCCGCACGCAATACGGCGTTCATCCGCTGGTGCAGGGCTTCTGGACAAAGAGCCAGCAGATCCAATGGTTTCTTGTCAGCGGCGTGATCGCGACGCTCTCCGGCTTCTATGCCTTGTTCTACACTTCGTTCAACCCGACTGTAATTGGTTTGTTTGCGTTTGGCGCGTTGATTCTGTTATTCTATACATGGCCGCTGAAATATTGGGCCTTGGGCGAACTGGCCATCTTCCTGATCTGGGGGCCGATTATGATTGCGGGCGTATACTTCGTTCTTGCCATCGGCAAAGGCGGCGATCTATCGAACATCTGGAATGTGGCGTTGGCCGGAATCCCGTTTGGCTTGAGCGTAGCCAGCATCAATGTGGGCAAGCACATCGATAAGATGAAGGACGATGTCAAGAAAGGCGTCGGGACGTTCCCGGTGCGCGTCGGCCAGACCTTTGCGCGCTATGTCAATATCGCGTCCATCGTCGTTGCTTATGCAGTGGTCATCTATCTTGTAGTCGTCGGTTACTTTTCGGTTTTCATGCTGTTGGTGCTGTTCGCGGCTCAGCGCGCCTTTTATGCCATCGCCGTGCTTTCCAAGCCGCGCCCTGAAGGTCCGCCGAAAGATTTCGAAGCTTTCTGGCCCACATGGTTCTCTGGCTTTTGCTTCTATCACAACCGCATGTTTGGCGGCTTGTTCATCCTCGGCGTCCTGCTCGATGCGTTGGTGCGCAAAGCACCCTTCCAATTGCCTCTATCCATAAACTGGCTGGGTGTGATCGCGCTGGTGATTGGTGCGGTCATCGGCGGCGTGAGAATGTTGAAGGCGAAGCAAGCAGCAAATAATAAGTGAAAAGAGAAAAGTGAGGAGCTTCAGGTTTATGGAACTTCTCACTTTTCTCTTATTGAGACATCTTCGATTTCCAGCCATTCTTCCTTTCCTGCCAACACACCATAGCTGATTTTTCCTCCCGGCGTGAATGCCGCGTATTGATTATCGATCCAGATAGCCAGACCCAAGGGCGGACGTGGACTCACGGACGTTTCCAACACTTGAACATCATCCACCCAAAACACTGACCGCTTCGGTCTCCACTCGAAGCGGTATGTGTGCCATTGCGTTGAATCCACGCGGAGGACTGTTGAGTCTTCGTCAACGATACGGCTTAACCGTTGACGTGCCTTCTTCCTCGAAATTAGAAACGACAAGCCAATCAGGAATAACGATGGATGGAAACTGGGACTATCGAAAACCTGTGCCAGAAATCCTTGCGCCGCTTTATCCTCGCGAAAGGATAGATAATTTTGCGGTGAGGCATGGAAGAACCAAATTGCATTTGGCAGGACTGGCAGGTGGAGTGGATTTCCTCCAAAACCAAGCGACAATCCAAAGGGATCGTTCCATAAGCCGAAACCCCATGTTCCCGGAATGGATTCGGATGAGACGCGTGCGCGTAAACTCAACGTTAAAGGAGGGTGCCAAAGAAATTTGCGGCGCGGCAAATGGATGGTATCGTCCATCTGCGCGAGACGGTAAACGTTTCGGGATGAAGCGGGGATCGTTAAACGGAATCCGTTTGAAATTGGCGTTACCGACGCGCCGTTCGTTGTCCGATGAAAAAGTTTCGGAAGTCGGCTGTTCATAATTCGGAGTCTACCATGCGGAGTAAAATAATCGTATGCCTATTGTTAATAACGTCACTCGACTGCTCGACTTGCACAAGATCAAATACACCGCTTACGAGTTGCCCGCCGAAAAACTTGGCGCCATCGAAACCGCGCGGCTTTTGAACGTTGATACATCCGTTGTCTTCAAAACGATCGTGGTCACGCGCGAAAAATCAAAGAAGCCATTGCTGGCGGTTGTTCCCGGAAATTCGACGGTCGATTTGAAGTTGCTCGCCGCGGCTTTGAATGAAAAGAAAGTTTTTTTACCGACTGAACGCGAAGCGGAACAGATGACCGGTTTGCAAGCGGGCGGTATTTCTCCGCTGGCTTTGATCAACAAAGGCTTTCAAGTTATGATCGATTCGTCCGCACAGAGATTCGATGAGATTCACATTTCGGGTGGACAGCGCGGATTGAATATCAAATTGCCCGTCGCGGATTTGGCGAAGCTGACGAATGCGCGCTTTGCGAACGTCAATTGTATGGATGCTGCCGGTCCAAGCTAATCTTTTTCTTCACGAATCAGCCCGACCTCGCCAAACAACTGCGGCGCGACCACATAAATCCCGCGTCCGCTGACCGCGACCGTTCCATCGGTAAGTTTGATCTCGCCCGAGCTAAAAATCTTGTGTTCGTCTTTTTGTGTGATGCGTGCTTCGACGCTCAGCGACTGGTGAAGCGGCAGCGGCTTGAGATAATTGACTTCCAAGTTGACTGCCGCGACTTTCAAGCCAGCCGCCCAAACCACGAGTCCCATGGCTTCGTCCAATATCGCCGCCGACGCGCCGCCGTGCGCATGATGCGGCGGTCCCTGCTGCGCATCGTTCAGCGCAAACTCGGATGTGAGAACGCCAGCCTCATCCACCCACCATGTCACTCCAATACTGTGCGGGTTTTCGGAGCCGCACACAAAACACCAACCATGTTCAGGAAGTTTTTGTTTCATAGCTCGATTGTAATTTAAAACTTGAAAAGTGATTCCGCTTCGGCGCGTGAAAAATAATTCCGATACGCGAGGGTCTCTTCGAGCAGACCTTTTACGGCGATGTACAACTCGCGCTGCAAATATGGATTTGAGATTCCATCGCCCGTTGATAATGTTATCTCATCCGCTTCATTTTTGCCCTTCAACGGGTTCAGGATTTCAACTTTGACGTGTCCACCCGCCGCCAACCATTCCAATCCCAAGCGGATCGTCGTTTCACGTTGCGCGGTCGCAACCGCCAATTCTTTAACATTGACTTTTCCTCCGCGTTGATTGAGTGCAAATTTCGTCATCCCCGCCAGCCGCGATAAGAAGTCATCTATCTCCCTGAGCGAAGTCGAAGGGTCGGTCGTCGGCGAAACGGCGATGACGTAAATAATTTTCGGTTTGACAACCCCAAGCGCCTCTCGTAATTCTTTCGGCGATGAGGGAGTGGTATAAATCGCCAACTCATCGGCTTGATATAACTCGTAGCGTGATTTACCTTTTGATTTATCATTCCCTTCCGCCCAAACCAACGTTCCAACATTCAAACCTTCCAACCTTCTAACATCTTGTCGCCAATCTCTAATCTCTACTCTCGTTCTTTGAATCTCAATAGGCTTCTCTTCCACCACGCGAAATTCTTGAAGCTGAAGCGTAAGCTGTTTTTGTCCGCGATAACTATTGGCTCGTAAGGAATAGGCAACGTCGATCTTGCTTTCTGTTTCCGGCAGATCTTCATCCGCGCTGTTCCACCACAGCAAATCTTGTTGATTCCCATTGGCATCTGTGACGGCAATACGCCGATGCTCTTTTGTCTTTCCAATTTCCTTGATGGATTTCAAACGCACATTGCGTGTCGCCAAAACCAATTCAGGATTTCCCGCGCCGAATGGAGCTAGTGCTTCAATCGAATCTGCGAATTGAAAATTGATTTCGTTCAATCCAAGCCAGGCGTCAATTTGTAGAGTCGGCTCTTCGACGGCGATCTCGCCAAGCTGCTTTTCGATAATTTTATCGAGGCCCCTTTTGAAATCGTTGAGTTGATCCGCTCGCAGTGATAATCCCGCCGCCATCGGATGCCCGCCGAAACTGAGCAGGGAATCTTTGTTCGCTGCAATGGCATCGGTGATGTGCAATCCTTCGATGGAACGCGCCGAGCCGCGTAGAATGCCGTCATCTGATTCGGTTAATAAAATGGCGGGCTTGTGGTACCGCTCGACCAGTTTACTCGCGACGATTCCCACCACGCCTCCCGGCCAATCGCGGTGAGATAAAACAATGGCAGGTTCGGTCAGCAAGGACGGATTTTCTTGCAGTTGGGCTTCTGCCGCATCATAGACTTGGCTGGTGAGCAATCGCCGTTGTGCGTTCAAGCCTTCGATTTGCGCGGCCAGCACTCTGGCGCGCGTTGGATTATTGGTAATTAGTAATTCGACGGCGGGATTGGCGTCACTCAACCTTCCCAGCGCGTTCAAGCGCGGCGCAAACGTAAAGCCGATGGTTTCTTCGGTCAGTGTCTCGAGACTGGCCCCGGCAAGTTCTGCCATGGTTTTCAAGCCGAGCCGATTCGTGCTGCGTAATGCCAGGATTCCTTTGTAGGCCAGCGAGCGCGTCTCGCCTTTCAACAAAGCCACATCGGCAATGAGACCAAGTGCAACCAAATCTAGGAGATCTGCGGCTTGCGTTTTGCTATTTGCGTTTTGCGCCAAGAGCGCTTCTGCGACTTTATAGGCAACGCCGACTCCAGCAAGATTTGCCAGCGGATGATCGTTTGGCAGCAGCTTCGGATTGATAATGGCTTTGGCATTCGGAAGCGTTTCGCCTAAATCGTGATGATCGGTGACGATCACATCCACACCGCGCGAGTTGGCATAATCAATTGCTTTGTATGCGGTAATGCCGGTATCGCACGTGACGATTAACTTTGCGCCGTTATCGATGATTGGTTTGAGACTTTCGATGTGAATACCGTGACTCTCCTTACCGCGAATTGGAATGGTATACGTTACGTTCGCGCCGATGGCTTGCAGAGTCTGAACCAAAAGGGTGGTGGATGTTTGCCCATCCACGTCGAAGTCGCCCCAAACGCAAATCGGCTGTTTGGAGCGCGTAGCCAAAATAATAGTTTCAACCGCTTTTTCTATTTCAGGAAAAGGGACAGGAGGAATCGAATCGGGATGAAGAAACGCGTCCACCGAATCGAGATCGCGGATGCCACGCCGGACGAGAGTCTGCGCGATGAGCGGAGGCAAACCCAAAGCTTGCGCTGAGCCGAGCCGAAGCGTTGAGAATGAAGCGGGGATATTTACGGGGTGAGGATCAAGCCAGCGAGTCATCTTATGGCTTCAATGCGCGGGTTGCAATATAAGTTGGTGTATATTCGCTGATGATAAATTCGCGATGCTTATCTTCATACAAGCTGATGAGATGAAAACCCGCTTCCATTTGGCCGCCGAGCTGGTCGCTGAGCGAATGGCTGAGTTCCAGCGGAAAGTTTTTCTCCATCAGCTTTTGCATAACATCGGGATGCTCTGAATCGGCATAGGGAAGTTTGTAGGCAACTTCTAAAACGCCTTGCTCGGCTTGATCTATATCGAAGATGTAGAAAATTGGATTCATGAATCCGGCGAGCAGCGTTCCGCCGTGACGCAGGACGCGGAAAGCTTCCTCCCATATCGGGCGGACTTCCGGCACGAACAAATTCGAGACGGGATTGAAGATGAAGTCGAACGATTCGTCCGCAAACATCGAAAGGTCGCGCATATCGCCTTCGACGAGTTTGATCTGCAGTCCTTCGCGTTCGGCCACTTCGCGATCGCGGTCGAGTTGACGCGGCGAATTATCCAGCACCGTGACATTTGCCCCGGCTGCGGCAAAGACCGGCGCTTGTTGTCCGCCGCCGCAAGCCAGCGCCAACACATCGAGTCCTTTCATCGGTGGGAACCATTGGCGCGGCACAGGCTTTTGCTCGGTCAGCAATACCGACCAATCGCCGCGCCGTGCGGCTTCGATGATTTCGTGGCCCACGGGAAGCGTCCATTCGTTGCCACCGTCGACTTGTGCGTTCCATGCTTTGCGATTGTAAGCGCGGATGTCCATTTGATTTGTGTCCTTTGCTGGCCTCGATGCACCTTCGTCTACTCGACCAACGGCATATTCCAATTACAGCGGCTCGAACCTCGCGGTGAAGTGACGCAATAATTCCGGCGCGTACGTAAATTTATAGCCGCGAATTTCCTGGGCGCGCGATTTGATTTTTGCCAAAGTATCCGCCACGTAATCCATGTGAGTCTGTGTGTAGGTTCGGCGCGGGATTGCCAGGCGCAGCAATTCCAGCTTTGGATAAATCATCTTGCCGGTATCCGGATCGGGATAGGCAAACATCACCGAGCCGATTTCCACGCCGCGAATGGCGCCTTCGCGATAAAGTTCGACAGTCAGCGCCTGACCCGGGAATTCACTTTGCGGAATGTGCGGGAGCACGGCGTGCGCGTCGAGATATACGGCGTGTCCGCCAGCAGGCTGGATGGTAGGGATGCCAGCTTCATTGAGCCGTGATGTAAGATAGGCAGTCTGTGCGAGACGATAAGAAAGATACGCTTCGTCGAGGCCTTCGTACAAACCTACAGCCATCACCTCCAGGTCACGTCCGGCGAGTCCGCCGTAGGTTGGGAAGCCTTCGCGCAGGATCAATTCATTCTTCACGTTTTGGAACAGCGACTCATCGTTCATGCACAACAATCCGCCGATGTTAACGATGGCGTCTTTCTTGGCGGACATGGTCAAACCATCGGCGAGAGAGAACATTTCACGCGCGATCTCTTTAACGGATTTCGACTCGTAGCCGGGTTCACGCAGTTTGATGAAATAGCAGTTTTCGGCGTAGCGCGCCGCGTCGATGAAGAATGGAATCTTGTATGAATGATAGACATCCGCAATGGCTTTAATGTTTGCCATCGAAACCGGTTGACCGCCTCCGGCGTTGTTCGTGACGGTCACCATCCCGAATGGGATTTTATCGGCGCCGGTCTTCTCGATGAATCCTTTTAACTTCGCGATATCCATATTGCCTTTGAATGGATGCGGGTTGGCAGGATCATAGGCTTCGTCAATGACGAGATTGGTCGGGCGCCCGCCGCGGGCGCGGATGTTGGCGTCGGTGGTGTCGAAGTGCATGTTGCTCGGCACATACTGGCCGGGCTTGACCAAACACGCCGACAAAATATTTTCAGCGGCGCGGCCTTGATGGGCCGGGACGAAATATTTGACTCCAAAAATGTCTTCGACGGCGGCTTTGAGTCGATAGTACGACCGCGCTCCCGCGTAGGAT
>JBJKOR010000607.1:0-1159 GCA_046707185.1 Anaerolineales bacterium
TCTTGATTCCGGCACGAATCCTTCCAGCGTTGATTCTTCCACTTGACTTGATTGAACGTCAATCGGAATATCCAGCCAGCAAGGACCCGGTCTCCCACTGCGCGCCAGATGCCAGGCTTTTTCCAGATGATAGCGAATCGTTTTCGGATCAGTGACTGTGACGGCGTATTTGGTGATGCCGCGCGCCATCGAAATGATATCCGCTTCCTGATCGCCGAGTTGACGCAAGCTGGGCAAATCATAGGTGCGAATGTATGTCTCGCGCTTTACTTGACCCGAAAGAATCAGCATCGGAATCGAGTCTGTCCACGCGCCGAATACACCATTCAGCGAATTGATGCCGCCGGGACCGGTGGTGACATTGAGAACGCCCGGCATATTTGTGATGCGCGCATACCCTTCCGCCGCCATTGCACAGGCTTGCTCGTGATGATTGAAGATTGTTTTGATCTTTGGATGTGTGCCAATGGAATAGTTGAGGAACATCGCTCCGCCGCCTGTCAACATAAAGACATGGCGGACGCCGAAGTTGGATAATTGGTTGGCTATGTAATCTGAAACGCGAATCATGGGTTATTTTGGAACTGCATAGAATATAACTTCAAAATCGTTATAGGCATGGGCACGTAGGAAATAAATATATTTGTTGCTCGCAATTTTCTCAATAAATAAAGGAATTTCCCATAGATGTCCCGGAGAATGGTAAACGGCAATAGCTAGTCCGGGACGATACCTGTTTATTAAATTCTGTGCTCCAAGCAACGCTTCGTGTTCCGCTCCCTCAATATCAATTTTGATGAGATTTGGAGAAAAGTTCGGAATAGCCTCATCCAATGAAACGCACTGAAGCATGCTTTCGCCGGAGCCAATTATTTTGCTTCCTTCGCCTTGACCAGTTGCAAACTTTAATTGTGTGGTTGAAGAATAAACGCCGCAGGGCCAAAGACTGACGTTTGGCAGTTGTTCTCGATTATCTCTTATGCATTGGGCGAGTTTCTTGAAATTGTTGTGATCTGGTTCGAATGCGGCAACAGCTTCTGCGGGAATATGGGCGTTGATAAAGTTTTTTAGCGTATCTCCATCAAATGCGCCGCAATCAACGAATCGCAATGGCGTTTTCCATGCCGGAATGTCAGGGGGAAAGTATTGATGTTCTATG
>JBJKOR010000608.1:0-3462 GCA_046707185.1 Anaerolineales bacterium
ACCGGAGTAAAAAAATAACGGATATATCGTTAATTCAAAAATTCTTAGAGGTAAAGATGACAGAACAAAATCTAGATCACGCACAAGTGATAGTGCCTCCGCCGCTGGTCTTTCTCGGCTATTTGCTCGGAGCATTGCTCGTAAATTGGATTCTCCCCTTCTCTGAACCCTGGCCGTTCATTCTGCGTATTGCCGGTGGCGTTATGGCGATTGTTGGTTTCATTCTCGGCGGTTCTGCGATTTCTCAGATGAGAAAAGCGCACATATCGCCCGACCCACATCATCCCGTGTCCGCGCTGGTGACTGGTGGCCCGTATCGCTTCACGCGCAATCCGATTTATCTTGGATTCTTTTTGATCTATCTTGGCTTCACTTTTCTTGACGGAACTTTATGGGGGCTTCTCGCTTCGCCGTTCTTGTTTTGGACGATCACGCACGCGGTCATTCATGCCGAGGAAATTTATCTCGATGAAAAATTCGGGGATGAATACAAAATGTATCGTTCACGCGTAAGGCAGTGGCTGTAGAATTTCAAAGGCAACGATGGGTTGCCTTATATTTTTCTTCTTGACGCAAAACATTTGTTCTATTATCCTTGTCCAAAAGGAGAGAGCTATGTCCATTCAAAAATCTGAGATCAAATTATCTGCAAACGGGAAAGATATCAATGCGTATATGGCCCAGCCTGCCGACGGCGGACCGGGTATATTGGTGCTGCCTTCATGGTGGGGACTCAAGCCGTTTTTCAAACAGGTTTGTGATCAACTGGCAGAACACGGATACACGGCGCTCGCGCTGGATTACTACAACGGTCGTATTGGCAAAACGATCGAAGAAACCCAGGCGTTACAGCAGGAAGTCGAGGGCGATCCCAACCTCATGAGCACGATGGTGCAGGCAGCCAAAGATCATCTCGTGTCATTGCGGACAGGTAAGCCTGTTGGATTGTTGGGTTTTTCGATGGGCACGGATTGGTCGATAATCACCGCTGCGAAAGAACCGGACGTTGCTGCGACGGTTTTGTTTTATGGCGGCTGGAGCACGGATTTCAGCAAAATGAAATCGAAAGTGCTTGGTCATTATGCCGAAACGGATGAGTGGATTCCCTTTGATCAGATAAAGGAAATGGAGCAAAACATGAAAGCTGCCGGTGTGGATGTGACGATTCATCTTTACCCGGGAGTTGCTCACTGGTTTGTGGAATCGGATCGCCCTGAATTCAATCCCGCGGCCGCCGAACTGGCTTGGAGCCGAACGTTCGAGTTTTTGAAACAAAATTTGAAGTAATACGATTTCCTCCAAAAAGGTTGCAACCAAATCGTGTTTTCTTCATCCAAAGGATGACCAATTTACCAGTAGTAAAATTGGAAAGCAAGCAATTAATCACATGTCGTTGCGAGCGCTGGTCGAGTAGCCCTGCGACCGAAGGGAGTGTCGAAGGGCATATCGAGACCAAGCGAAGCAATGACATCCCACTTAGGAGTTATTCATGGCAGTAAACTTTGACCTTATCGTCATCGGTGCGGGGCCAGCAGGATATGTCGCCGCCATCCGCGCTGCGCAACTCAAGCAAAAGGTCGCCATCGTGGATAAGCAATGGCTGGGTGGCGTGTGTCTCAACGTGGGCTGCATCCCGTCCAAGTCGCTGCTCAAAAATGCCGAGGTCGCGCACATTCTTCGTGAGCGCGGCAAGGATTTTGGATTTTCATTCGACAATTTGAAATTGGATTACAGCGTGGCAGTCAAACGCTCGCGTCAGAATTCAGACCGACTGACCAGAGGCGTCGGCTTTCTGATGAAGAAAAACAACATCGCCGTTTACATGGGCGAAGCGCATCTGACCGGACCCAAAGCGGTCTCCGTCAAAGATAAAGATGGCAAGCTGACAGAGCTATCCGCCAAAAACATCATCGTGGCGACGGGCGCGACCACAGCTGTTCCCGGCGCATGGAAAGTGGACGGCCAGAAAGTCGTCACATATTTCGAAGCGATTTTGCAGGAGAAGCTTCCGAAATCGGCGATCATCATCGGCTCCGGCGCGATTGGCGTGGAATTTGCCACGGTGTGGAGTTCTTATGGCGTGGATGTCACCATCGTGGAAATGCTTCCGCGTTTGGTTCCGCTCGAGGATGAAGAAGTCTCGAAAGAGTTGGAAAAGGAATTCAAGAAGCATCATATCAAATGTTTGACTGGCAATAAAGTTGAATCCGTCGAAGCAACCTCAACCGGCGTGAAGGTGACGGTATCCGCTGACGGCAAGACAACGCCGCTGGAGGCCGAACAGGCCTTGGTCGCGATTGGGTTCCGTCCCAATTCAAAGGGCCTCGGGCTCGAGGAAGTCGGCGTCAAGATCAGCGAGCGCGGCTTTGTCGAGATCAGCGAAAAGATGCAGACCAGCGTGCCGAGCATCTATGCCATCGGCGACGTGACCGGCAAGCTGATGCTGGCGCACGTTGGCTCGGCGATGGGAATCATTGCCGCCGAAAATATCGCGGGTGCGGAGACGGTCACGCTCGATTACGAAATGATGCCGCGTGCTACGTATTGCCAGCCGCAGATCGCATCATTTGGATTGACCGAAGCGCAAGCCAAAGAACGCGGCTACAACATCAAGATCGGGCGCTTCCCATTCCAGGCAAATGGAAAAGCACTGGGAGTGGGCGATTATGCGGGCTGGGTTAAGATTGTGATGGATGAAAAGTACGGCGAGATTTTAGGCGCGCACATGATCGGTCCCGAAGTGACCGAGTTGTTGCCCGAACTCACGCTGGCGCATTTGATGGAACTCACACCGCATGAGATCGCGCGCAACGTCCACGCGCACCCAACGCTTTCAGAAGTTTTGATGGAAGCCGCACACGGCGCGGATGGAACGCCGATTCATATCTAGCTGTTAGCAATTAGCATTTAGCAATCAGCCTCGCGAAATTCGCGAGGCTGATTTGTTACACGGAGGCAATCATTTTATTGCAATCGTAAACCCCGCACGCTGACGCGTAAAGCGCTCGGTGCCTGTCACAACCAAAACCGCATTTTGACCAGCTCCCAGCGAGAGCGGAACATCCGCAGTTTGATCGGGCGTCAGCGTAATATCTTGAACGGTGGTTTTGGCGCCTTTGACGATCAGCGCGAGGCGGAATGTCTGCGGCAATTCGTTCTCGACGCGCGCGAAGCCATCGGCCTGCCAGCCGCCGTTATCTGTTTCAAAACCTGTTGAATAATGAATCGCGGGGATGGAAATATCATCCAAGGCGAGACCATTCAAATTAACCGCCGGGTCAGTCACATATTCGAATCGCAGTTGAATTTTCTTTCCTGCATATCGGGAAAGATCAACGGTTTCATTCAACCATTGCGAGGCGTCTCCGCCGCCGCTCTTGCCGGTATAGCCGCATCCATAGGCGTTGCCGGATGTGTCCTTATTGAAACAAGATGGTGTATGGATGATTTGCCAATGCTGAT
>JBJKOR010000609.1:0-1631 GCA_046707185.1 Anaerolineales bacterium
CCTCCATCCGGCGTAAACTTGACAGCGTTGTTGACCAAATGCTGGAAAACTTTTCGCAAGCTATTCGGGTCGGCGCGCAGGCTGGGAAACTTGGTCAATTCAACCGATAGAGTCAAACGACGATCTGTTGCAGCAGTGCGTTGGACATTACATACCTCATTGATTAGTGCGCCAAGATCGACGTCTTGCAAATGCAGCTGCAAGGTGCGCGCATCGATTTGTGCAATATCGAACATCGAGTCCATGACTTCATGGAGTCGTACAGTCCCATCGTTGATTCCCTTTAGGAATTGACGAACCATTGGGTCGACATTCGGACTTTCCAACAGCATTTCGACATATCCTTTGATCACCGTCAGCGGCGTGCGGAGTTCATGCGAAGCAATGCTGATGAAATCCGATTTGGTCTGGTCGAGGCGCTGGAGGGCGCGGTTGGTATTCTCGAGTTCGTGGCGGGCGCGGCGAAGTTCATTGTTGAGGCGCATCAGGTTATCCACGAGACGGGCATTCTCCAATGCGACCGCGGTCTGATTTCCCAGCGCGCTAAGGGTAACAAGATCCTCTTCCGTATAACGATGGCCGGAAAGCTTCGCGCCGAAAGCCAGCATTCCGATCCAGTTCCGCTTGGATGAAATGGGCACATAGACTTCGCAATCGAGGCTTTTGAACCAATCCCGCTCGGGGCGAGGCGCAGGCCGAAATGCTGGAAGCAGGTCAATGTCGTATTGAAGAAGCGGACGGCCATCCCAGATAAAGTGCGAGGCAATGGGACCGTTCCCGTCCAGATCGATGGACACAATCTGCCTTTCTTCCACATTGCGAACCGCGCGTAATTGATAAGTGCGAAGGCCGTTCGCATCGTGCCCCTGATCCACGAGGAAAAGGAAGCCGCGCTGGACGCGCATATTCTCCATGATGATGCCAACCGCCACGCTGGCGAGTCGCTCCATTTCCAGGATATTGCTGATGCTTTCGCTGTATTCCTGCAGCGTGCGGCCTGCGTCGAACTGATCGATGTGCAGCCAGGCATCCACCAGGCGTTGCACCAGGCCAAGCAGCGGCGTAAACAAAACCGCCAGCACCAGCGAGAAGACCGCGCCGAGGAACAACGGATTGAAATATGGCAGGGCGTGAAAGATGACTTCGACAAAACTAACGCCGAGAATATAAAAGCCCACCACCAAAAAAACGGTGATGAGATAAACCAGAACCCGCCGCATGATTTGCCGGACATCCGCCAAATAATGTGTAAGCACCAGGTAACCCATCAGGGCCGCGGCCAGTAAGCGAAGCGGATTGCCGGGGATGGTTCGATCCGCCAAAATCAACGCATCATTGATGAAGATCAAAATAAAAGTTGGGAGCCAATAAAGAAGACGGTTGCGCAAAAGCGGCTGCCGCGACTTTTGATAAGCATCCATCACAGCCAGCGCCAAACCCACCATAAAGACCAGCCAGCCGAGAACAGCCCACATAACACCCAGCCGGTCATTGTACAGGATCAAATCACCGCTCGACCACACCACGCGCGGCAGAAACATCTCCTGGTTGAGCAGCAGGACCAGCACCGCAGCGACGACTGCGCCGACGATCAACCAAACCATCGGCGAACGCTGCATGAAGACATAGGA
>JBJKOR010000610.1:0-11066 GCA_046707185.1 Anaerolineales bacterium
CGAATACTAAAGCCACAATGTAAATAGAGACTGGCAAACCCAGGATATAACCATTTCCAAACCAGTAATAGGGGGTGTAATAAATCGTCATGATCTGCCCATTCGTAATGAGTTGGGCAATTCCACGACCTGCCACCATCAGGATCAACGTGGCAACCAGCGGTGAGATTTTTGCTCTGGAAACAAGGAATCCGTTCCATAAACCGCATGCTGCGCCAGCTGCCAGATCGGCCAGGATGATGAGCGGTAATGGAGTATTGGTAGCATTTCTGGTTAAAATCTCATTCGAGATCAACTTATTTCCCAGCGCCGGATTGATCAATACGGTGCCCATTGCCGCCGAGATCGCGATCACGGCACCCACCGAGAGATCAATGCCACCAGTTGCGATTACCAATGTCATTCCGATTGACACCAAGATGAGGGGTGCCCCGTTATTGAAAATGTCAACAAGATTACCGTATAAATGTGCCCCGTATACAGGATCCTGCATGATGCCGAGTTTGAAGAAACCTGGATTTATGATGGCATTAAATAGCAGGATAATGATCCATGCCATCAGTGGCCAGAATAACCGGTTATCACGAATTTTTCTGAGGAATGTCTGTTTCATGATTCTCCTGCCATGGTATGAATCAGGGTCTTGCCATCCACGTTGCCAGGATACTCGGCAACTTTTTTGTGGTCACGCATCACCGCAATTCGATCACTAATTCGAAGCACCTCGTCCATCTCAGAGGAGATGAATACGCATGATTTCCCCTCCTCTGCCAACTCCAATACTAGTTTTTGGATTTCTGTTTTGGCCCCGACATCAATGCCACGCGTGGGTTCATCCAAAATCAAAACCTTTGGATTCGTTGCCAGCCAGCGGGCAAGAATAACCTTCTGCTGATTCCCACCGCTTAAATTCCTAACCAACTGATCAGGAGAAGGAGTGACGATCCCCAATAACTTAATATATTTCTCCGCAATTTCATCCTGCTTCTGTTTGGATATGAATTTGAACCATCCATAGCGCGCCTGCAAGGCAAGGATGATATTTTCGCGAATCGTCAGGTCCCCCACAACTCCTTCCGCCTTGCGATCTTCAGGACACAAGGCAATTCCACGTTTCAGCGATTCGAGGGGAGAAAAATGGCCTACCTTCTCACCAGATACGATAAGCGAACCACTATCCGGAGAATCGATTCCGAAGATCAAATCTGCCATCTCCGTGCGCCCTGAACCCAACAACCCAGCGATTCCCAGTATCTCGTGAGCATATAGTTCCAGGTCCACTGGTTCCAGCGATCCTTTCAAGCCAAGCCCGTCTATTTCTACCAGATGGTCTTTATCCTTCTTCTCTCCCTCTGGAGACCTCGCTTTTGATATCGCGTCCAGTTCGGTCAAATTGCGTCCCAACATTTTAGCGACCAACTCAACCCGCGGTAGAGAGGCAGCGTCAAAGGTACCGACCAGTTTGCCGTTACGAAGGACTGTGATCCGGTTTGCAACTTGATAGACCTGATCCAAAAAATGCGTGATAAAAATAATTCCGATCCCTTCGCCCTTCAATTTGCGCATCACATCAAAGAGCAGGTTGGTTTCATGAATATCCAGACTGGAAGTTGGTTCATCGAAAATCAGCACTTTGGCGGACAGAACTTCCAAAGCGCGAGTGATGGCAACCATCTGCTGGATGGCAACCGAATAATTTCCCAATGGTTGGGCAACGTCAATACCAATGCCCAATTTATTAATCGCCTTAGAAGCCAGTTCATTCATCCTTCGCCAATCGATGCTTCCCAAACGATGAGGTTCATGTCCCAGCATGATATTTTCAGCCACAGAGATATTGGTGCAAAGATTGACTTCTTGATATACCGTGCTAATGCCAAGTTCTTGAGAATGTTGCGGTGATCGCACTTGGACAAGTTTCCCATCCAGCTCGATGGTGCCCATATCAGGTTGTTCCACACCTGTTAAGACCTTGATAAGGGTGGATTTTCCAGCCCCATTTTCCCCCATCAAGGCATGGATCTCTCCCCTCTTCAATACGAAGTCGACATCCTCGAGGGCAACTACACCTGGAAAGGATTTCGAGATTCCCTTCATCACTACAACATTCTGAGTATCTGCCATCGTATAAAACCTATCTATGACAATGCATATAAGCTTGGGATAGAGAAGCGACAATGTTGTTTCCTGCCGCTTCTCCACCGGCTAGACTAATCCAAACGCATACACGAAGATTGCGCGCGGATTGTCAATTTTTAGTACTGGCGAGTCGGCAACAATTGAGCAGCGTTGTCAGGATAATAAACTGTCTCGTTGGTGAGCACGTTCTTGTCAACCGACTGACCATTCATAATCTTCAAAGCCATGTCTGCAACTTGCGGTCCCAGTAAGGGATTGCATTCGACATCGGCCTGGAACCAACCATCGACCATGGCCTGGAAGCCACCGCGGGTACCGTCAAAGGAGACGATCTTGAGATCGCCCGGCTTTACACCGGCTGCCTTCAAAGCTTCGATACCGCCGAGTCCCATATCGTCATTCTGGAACACAATGCCTTGGAAATCAGTGCCGGGTTTGTATTTCTGCAGGAAAGCCTGCACCACGGGAAGAGCTTCCGCGCGGGTGAAGTCGCCAGTCTGGGAATCCAGAATCTTGATGTTGGAATTGAGGGCCTCGCGGAAACCTTTTGAGCGTCCAACGGCCGCACCAGAACCAGTGGTTCCAGAGACCTCAAGGACTGCACCGCCGTTGGGCAGAAGTTTGTTGATCTCTGCAGCCGCGCGCTTGCCTTCCAGTTCCATATCAGACCCAATGTGGGACATATACAAGGATGGATCGGAACTGACACTGCGGTCCACAACGATGACAGGGATACCAGCATTGTGTGCTTCGGTCAGAACAGCATCCCAACCATCTTCAACCACAGGAGGCAATGCAATCACGCTTACGCCTTGCTGAATGCAGGCGCGTACAGCCGAGATCTGGTTTTCCTGCTTCTGCTGGGCATCAGAGAACACTAACTTAAAGCCATCCTTCTCCGCTTCAGACTTGAACGAAGCAGTATCGGCCGTGCGCCAGTCGCTTTCAGCGCCAAGTTGAGGGAAGCACATGACCATATCTTTGTACGTACAATTGGGGGCACAAGAGGCCTGTCCAAACGGCTTGGAACCAGATGCAGCCGGGGCAGCTGGCGCCGATGTATTGGCCGGTGCGCAAGCCGAGAGGCTCAGGGCGATCACTACAATGATCGAGAACAAAATTGTTTTGAAGCGAAACATAATCTTCTCTCCTTATTATTGAGAATTGTCTACATTATTTCTCCTCACGGAGATGTTCGTGCGCTATAATACGGAGACAGCGAGGAAACCCTGCGAAGGGACCTCTCTGCCCGGAAGCACTTGCTTGGAGACGCCAATCACTGGGCAAGTGCTTCTCTTTTTGTACCTGGACATTTCTTTTCCTAATTCACCTCCTTCCCTTTCTAGGCCTTTGGGCGCAATGAACTTTGTCGGACCACGAGCGTTGGAGCCAACATGACTGATTTTGGTTCGACAGGTTCGCCAGCCCGCCAGCCTGCTTCGATAATTCTGATCATTTCTTCCATGGCCAATTTCGCAACTTCATACTGGTCTTGTTGAATAGTCGTCAAGGGAGGACAGAAATAAGCAGACTCGGCAATATTGTCAAAGCCAACAATTCCAAAATCTTTCGGGACATTCATTCCCTTCTTATATGCGGACTGCAAAGCACTAAGTGCCATCTGGTCATTCGCGATGAAAACCGCATCCACTTCCGGATACTGGTCAAACAATTTCTCGATGGCCTGAGCGCCGCTGGAAGAGGACCAGTTTCCTTCCACCCAATGATTCTCTTGTGCTTTGATCCCTGCTTCTTTAAGGGTATCCTTCCAAGCCATCATACGCTGACGCGCTTCCCACCAATCCAACGGGCCGGAGATATGCCCAATATTCCGATATCCCTGTTCAAGCAAGTGGGTCACCGCCATCTTGCCCCCAAGATAATTATCTATTGACACTACAGAGATTTTCGCCTGCGACTCCATGGCTAGATAAACAATGGGAACACCCAAGTTCGCTACGTATTTATTAATCCAGCTCCGGTTGTCTCCAACCTGCGGCACAGCCCAGATAATCCCATCTACATGATGCGAAAAAAGTTCTCGGAAGATTGGTGAAATATCATCAGCATCAAAACTGGGGAGTTCTTTCATGATAAGGGAATATCCGGCCTCTTCTGCCACACTTGCTATCCCGCTCAAAGTTCTTGACGGACCGATATATCTCAAACCAGCAGTAACAACCCCCAATGAATAACTGCGTTGGCGAATCAGACTCCGTGCAAGCGCACTTGGTTGATAGCCCAGCCTTTCTATGACTTTTTGAACTCGAACTCGAGTCTCAGGGGAAACATCCGGTTTTTCATTAATTACGCGCGACACTGTTTGTGTTGACACCCCTGCAACGGATGCAACCTTCTTTATAGTTGGTCGTTCATGCCAAGCGTTTAATACATTACTCATGTCGTTTAATACATCACTCATGTTACCGATACCGGTATCGATAACATTGTATAAAATTAAAATATCGCACTTCAAGCAACAAAAGTCATATAAAGTTAAGAGCTTTGTCATATATCGGACAGGTATTGATTATCAGGTATTCCCTTGGGAGAAATATACTTGCTGGAAATTCATCCTATGGCCGCAAAACCGACTGTTTGTTTATTCGATCATCAATTTTGCCTTCAATAGATCCCGATCACGCGAGGATGGGCCAACGAGAATCTCGAACTCACCAGGTTCCACCACGTTATTACCCTGTGCATTTACAATCTCAAAGGAACGCCACGGCAGTTCAACCTGCACGGTCTCTTTCTCAGCGGGCTGTAACTGCACACGAGCAAAGCCCTTTAATGCTTTATCGACCCACGTAACCGATGTCACCACATCGCTGACATAGACCTGCACGATCTCCACACCTGCCCGCTGGCCAACGTTTGTCACATCCACGAAGACGGTCACTGTTTCACCAATATTCAATTTTGAGGGAGCTAATCGCAAGTTGGAATACTCATATTTTGTATAACTGAGGCCGTGTCCAAAGGGAAACAGCGGTTCCTGCGTCAGGTCGGCATAACGATCACCATGTTGTCCGCGCACCTGGCTATAAAATACTGGCTGCTGACCAACATGAAGGGGAATGGAGATGGTCAGCTTACCGGAGGGATTAATCAGCCCAAAGAGCGCTTCCGCCAAGGCGCGGCCACCTTCCATGCCGGGGTTGAACAGCTCGATGATGGCCGCAGCATGTTTGGCGGAAGGTGGCAGCACTAACGGCTTGCTGTTGACCAACACTACAATCATCGGTTTGCTGGTCTTTTCCAACGTATCGAGCAACGCGATTTGCCCGCCTTGCAGTTCGAGCGTGGCGGTACTCTGGGTTTCGCCGATGTAGTTCAAGTGATCGCCAACCACCGCCACAATCACATCCGAGGCTTGGGCAGCTGCTACAGCATTCGGTATGTCTGATAGATCATCATTGATGATCGAGCAGCCGCGCTCGTAATGGATGTTCACGCCCGCGGGTGCGATGGCGCGCAAACCATCCAGGATGGTAGTCGTTTTTTCACGTGGATGCTTACCGGCCTCCGGCAGATGCTGCGATGCTCCCAACGACCAGTCACCGAGTTGCTGCAAATCATCATCTGCATTGGGACCAACCAGCGCAATGGATTTCAGTTTGGCTGGGTCGAGCGGCAAAAGGCCATTGTTCTGCAGCAGCACAAGGCTCTGACGCGCGGCGTTCAGATTAACGGCGCGGTGGTCAGGTCGGCTGATTTCGAGCGCGGCCCGTTGAAGGTCCGGACGACGCGGGTTTTCGAACAATCCCATGCGAAATTTCAGCGCCAGGAATCGGGCGCAGGGCGCATCAATCTCACCCTCTTTCAGTTTTCCGGTGCGGACCGCTTCGATGGCGGCCTCATAAAACTCAGGTGTGGTCATCATGATGTCATTGCCGGCACGCAGCGCCATGATGGCAGCTTCCACATAGTCGGCACAAATCTTCTGCTCTCGGACCAAACGTCCGACGTTGTCCCAATCCGTGACGATTACACCCTTGAAGCCCCACTCGTCTTTCAAAACCTCGGTCAACAGCCAATGGTTAACAGTGGATGGCACGCCTTCCATGGATTGGTAACTGGTCATGAAGGCCATCGCTCCAGCGCTGGCAGCGCGTTCAAAAGGCGGCAGGAAATAGCTGCGCAGTTTGCGGCGCGAGATATCGGCCTCGGAAGCGTCGCGCCCGCCCTGGGTTTCGGAATATCCGGCGTAGTGTTTGGCAGTGGCGAGAATCCCAGATGGATCGTCAAAGCCCTTGCCTTGATAGCCGCGAATCAGCGCCGCGCCCAACTCCCCGATCAGGAACGGATCCTCGCCAAAAGTCTCGTCAGTTCGGCCCCAGCGCAAGTCGCGCGTCAGGCAGAGCACAGGCGAGAAGGTCCAGTGGATGCCAGTTGGAACAACCTCCTCTGCCGTTACACGACCAATTTTTTCGAGCAAATCAGGATTCCAACTGGCAGCCATGGCGAGTTGGGTTGGAAAAATGGTGGCGCCCTTCCAGAAGGAATGCCCGTGGATGGCGTCCTCGCCGACCAAAAGCGGAATGCCGAGGCGATTCTTGGCCGCCAAGTCCATGGCGCAATTTACCATTTCGCCCAGAATGTGCAGGGCCGAACCGGGCTGAATTGTATTGATGAAAGACAGGTCCTTGGTGCGCGCATCAACGATCATCAACTGCCCGACTTTTTCTTCCAGAGTCATCCGACCAAGCAGGTCAGCCACGCGTTCTTCAATGCTCAAGGCGGGATCACGATATGCAGGAGACTGTTTTGACATGAAGCTTCCTTTTACCGAAGATGGATAATTTAATTCACCACTTCCAAGTCCGCGTGGAGTGTCGCCAACGAATCGCTGCCGACCCAAACATCAAAGGCCGCGGCGTCCTGAAGCCATTTGCCAGCATTCGTACTCCAGTAACCAAGCTCATCTGGACCAAGTTTAAAAGTAACGGTCTTCGTCTCGTCGGGCTGGAGGGTGATGCGTTCGAAGCCTTTCAACTCACGCATCGGGCGCGAATCGGTTCCCCATTTTTGGTGGACGTAAAGTTGGACCACTTCATCACCAGCGACTTTGCCAGTGTTGGTCACCTCCGCGTTTACAGTTATCGATTCGCCTACTTTTATGTGCGATTCCGAAACCTTGAGATTGTCAATCGAGAAGGTGGTGTAGCTGAGGCCAAAGCCAAAAGGATAAAGCGGCGTGGTGGGACCATCCCAATAGCGGGAACGATACATGGGATGGCTCTCAGGCTGGTGGGTGAGATTGCGGGCGTAGTAGAGCGGTGCGTGACTTCCACTGCGCGGGAAACACGCCGGCAGCTTTCCGCCCGGATTCACATCGCCAAAGAGAATATCTGCCACAGCGTTGCCGCCTTCCGTGCCCGGCTCCCACGCTTCGAGGATGGCCGGAACATGCTCCGCCGCCCAGTTGATGCTCAGCGGACGCCCGTTCAAAAGAACCAGCACCACCGGTTTGCCCAAAGCACTGACAGCCTTGAGAAGTTCATCCTGGCGTCCCGGCAGATCAAGCGAACCGCGTGAAGCTAATTCCCCGGCCATGTCGGCGTTCTCGCCCAGAACCATGATGACCAAGTCCGCGCCTCCTGCGGTTTTGACAGCCGCCTGGAACGCCGCTTCCGCCTCTTCGGCAGGCTGGATCGGTTTCTTCGTAATGGCGTCGAATTCCCCGAAGGGATGGGGAATATCCCGCCGGATATCCGGTCGCGGCGCATAAGTTACGTTTGCATTCGGCAGCTTGGCGCGGACGCCTTGCAAGACCGTAACCGCCTCGGGCTGATGGCCGAATACCATCCACGACCCTTCAGTTGCTTCCATCGAATCGGCCAGCGGGCCGATCACGGCCACGTTCTTGAGATTCTTGGAGAGCGGCAGAAGCCCGCCTTCGTTGCGCAACAGAACCATGGAGCGCTGTGTCACCCGACGCGCAATCTGTCTGTGTTCGGGTCTTACAACCACTTTTTCCGACAAGCCTTCATCCACGTAGGGATGCTCAAACAGCCCCATGCGCACTTTGATGGTCAGGATTGGCCGCACCATTTCTTCAATCTGTTCCATCGAGATCGAACCATCTTTCACCAAGTCGGTCAGATTCTGTAGGTAGGTATTGCTTGCCATATCCATATTCAAACCGGCAGTTAAGGCGCGGAAAGCCGCATCGCGACCATCGCGGGCGTGGCCCTGGATGATGAGATTCCCCACGCCAAACGCGTCGCTGATCACAAAGCCCTCGAAACCCCATTCACCGCGCAGGACATCGCTAAGAAGCCAATGATTGCCGCCAGCCGGGACGTTGTTCAGGTCCATGTAAGCGCTCATGAAGGTACCCACGCCCGCCTTCAACGCGGCTTGGAAGGGTGGGAAGTACACGTTACGCAGTTGCGCTTCAGAGAGATAGACCGGATCGTAATCCCGTCCGCCATCCGCCGCGCCATAACCGGCGAAATGCTTGGCGCACGCCACCACCCGCTCCGGGTCGGAGATGTCAGCGCCCTGGAAGCCGCGCACTTGGGCAGCCGCCATCGCTGCGCCTAAATAGGGGTCTTCGCCCGCGCCTTCCACGATGCGTCCCCAGCGGGCATCACGCGCAATGTCCAGCATCGGACCAAAGGTCCAATGCAGACCGGCGGCGCGCGCTTCTCTGGCAGCTACGGTTTGGGCTTGTTCCTCCACTGCCGGGTCCCACGAGGAAGCCATCGCCAACGGCACAGGGAAGATCGTCCGGTAGCCGTGGATCACATCCAGTGCGAAGAGCAGCGGGATTCCAGATGGGCTTTCTTCCACAGCAACCTTCTGCAATTCATTGAATCGTTTTGTATTGTTCAGCCACAGCACCGAACCGGCCCCCTGTTTACGGATAATCTCCTCGGGTGCCGGCCCTGTATTCCAATCCGCCGCGCTGATCTGCGCCAATTGACCGATCTTTTCTTCGAGGCTCATCCGCTTCAAGAGCACCTCGACGCGCCCAGCTACTTCAGCTTTCTTCGTATTTGTCTTGTCCATAAGTTCTCCTTATCGAATGTATATCTACTTTTGAGTCACTTCCATTTTTACCAAAGGAATGTCGCCTTAGATTACCTTCATCCTTTTTGCTGAGGGGCGTTTTACGTAAACAATTTCTGGATTGATGGGAACTGGCAGCGTAATTTCATGGCGCGGTTCACGCACCATAAACCGCAGCATGATCCAACTCAATACGCCGATCACAGCCGCTAAAGTAAACATTGCCGGATAGCTGACCGTTGCTGCCAGCCAACCGCCGAGCAAAGGCGCAATCGCCGCAGCCACGCCCGGAAGAGTGTTCGCCAACCCAATATACGTGGGGCGATTTTCCGCACCAGTGAATTCGTAAACGATGGAAATGCCAGAGATAAACGTCCCGGCATTGGCCGCACCGCGCAGGAAAAAGATTGGAAAAAACCACCACGGATCGGGCGCCGCGATCGCCAAGACCAACAAGAGAACGCTCAGGATCATGGAGATTTCCAAACTCAATTTATGACCTTTACGGTCTGCGAGAAAGCCAAAGAACAAGTTCGCAAGCGTCAGACCTACTTGCAAAGCGATGGTGAAACCGCTGGCTTGTGCGTCGGGCATCTTCCAGGTTTCCACTGCGTAGACGGTCAGGAAGCCGGTCGCCATTCCGCTCAACGAAAAGATGATCTGTGAAAACAGGTATAGGCGGAAGTTGTGATCCGTCTGCAGAATGGCTGGAAGCGAACGAAAATAGTCCAGTTGTGAAACGGTGGGCTTGGTGTTTTCCACAGCCGGTTCCCGCGCCAACGAGAGAAAAACCCAGGAAAGAAAAATAAGGGCTGCTGCGATCGCGAAAGAAATTACGTAGCCTAGAGGGAAGGTGAATTTTTCAAGAATAAAGGGAACAGCGATTGCACCCAGGACGCCAGCGCCATTTCCCATAAAGTTCGTAATGCCAAAGAAACGCCCGCGTTTCTCCATGGGAATGATTTTGGCAATCATGTCCTGCCAGCCCACCACAATTGCACCTGCGCCGAAAGTGTGCCAGGCGTATAGGAGCAGAAAAGCAGCCAACGCCATGGCAGGATGACCAATGGCAAGGAAATATGCGGCCGGCGCCAGCAGAATGATCGGCAGGCGTTCGAGGAAAAATCCGATTGTTACGGGAAAGAATTTCTTTATTGGTGCGCGCTCGACCGCGTTGGCTGTAAAAAGCTGCGGCAGGAGATATCCGCTGGTAGAGAAAAGCGGAATCAAGCCGATCAAGATGGGGTTGGTTGTGAAGTGCGTGGCATAAAGCGGCAGGATAATCGTCGCGGAAATAAAGCTCATGCCGAACCAAAAACTGGTTCCGTCGAGCGCATTGACCGTAAAATTCCAGCGATAATCCCGCTCGACCTGCTGTTCGATAGAGATACTATTGCCAGCCGAATTTGTCATGGCTTGACTCGCTACTTTCCTGACCTGAAATGCGGGCGCAGAATTTAGGTCGAAGATTCTTACACACCTTCGACCTAGAAACAAATTACATACTGTGAACCTGCTGCAACAGCCCAGCCACGATTTCTTCAGGGGATTGGGGCAACGCCTTCTGTTGGAACATCAACACACTGTAGAGCGGCATATCATTGAACATGTCCATAATGTCCATGCCGATGGCGCCTTCGTTACCATAGCGCTCATCGCCGCCGCCGAATACTTTGCGGGCTTCACTTTCCATCATGGCGTACATGGGACCGAAGGCTACTTTACCGCGCGGGTCAGCCATCCACTCTCGGACGGTGGACTCTTTATCGAGAACGCAGGGCAGCTTCAGGGTTGATTCGAGCGTCACGGACAACTTCTGGCGGATGTCCATCGCCGAGGCCGCGATCAAAATATCGAAGTCGCCGTCTTCCGTGATCCACTGTTTATATTCAGGATGATAGAAAGCA
>JBJKOR010000611.1:0-1521 GCA_046707185.1 Anaerolineales bacterium
GTGGACGTCTATGACCGTCCCGGTTGCAATATCGACTTGCTCCGCTACCAAATCGGATCAATCTTGTTTTCTCTTCGGATAGTTCAAGTTTGAATTGTGCTAACCGTTCTCGAAGTGCTTTCAAGAACGCATGCGCATCGCGTTCGCTTTGAAAGCACACAACAAAATCATCCGCATATCGCACGAGGCTCGCCTTTCCGAGACATTGCTTCGAAAAGCGCTTTTCGAACCACAAATCAAGTACATAGTGCAAATAGACGTTTGCCAGCGCGGGGGAAACTAATCCGCCCTGAGGCGTCCCCTGGTCACTGGCTCTAACCGCGCCGTCTTCCATCACCCCAGCTTTCAGAAACCGATGGATGATACGCTTAAAATTAGGGTCCTTTATTCGGTGCCCAATAAATTTCATCATCCAGTCATGGTCAACATTGTCAAAGAAACCCTTGATGTCTGCGTCCACGACAAACTGGGTATGTTCACAGGTGATTATCTGCGCCACCCGCCGCAATGCCTGATGAGCGCTGCGATGGGGGCGAAACCCGTATGAACATTCCAGGAAGTCCGGTTCCCAAATCGATTGCAGTATTCGGCTTAGCCGATCCTGAACAATCCGGCATTCGAAGGCAGGAATACCCAACGGACGTTTTCCTTTACGGCCTTTCATGATGTAGACCCGCCTCACTGGTTTGGGCCTATAGCCCATCTGACGTAGCTTTGATGACAAGGATGCGATATTTCGCTCAAGATCAACAGCATAATCCGCTCTGCGGACGCCATCGATCCCGGGCGATCTATCCTTTATCGCGTGAAAGCTGTCCACCAGTTCTGTCGGGTCCCACAAAAGACCCATCAACGACGTGAATTGCTCCTTTACTCCTTCTTGTGCCCTGCGTGTGAAACAGGCAAATCGTGGTGTCATGATGTTTTCCGCTCAGTGTCGGTACATGTATCCTTCACCTGTTATCTCAAACCGGTGTCCCTTGGCTCCATCGGCATTACCCGACTTCCTTGCTACTATGGACACCTCCGACTTCCGGCAGTCGATGCCTTCTCCCTCGCTTTTCACACTTGTTCGAAAGCTGCTTTCTATAATTGAAGCTGACTGCCGGATCTCCCGGGTTACCGTAAAAACAGATTGAAGCTCGACGCGGCCTAAGACTCCGGGTGGGCAATGCGCACTCACCATAACGCACGCACCGCTTTTGCCTGCTGGCCCATTAAAACCATCGGCCCTTTCCAAATCGGTCATTTCGGAGCTCAACACCTTCACGGCCAGCACCACCTGCTGCCATTGCACCTCGCTTCTTTTCATGCCTACGCATCAATCGTTGTGTTACCACAACAACTGCAAGGCTTGATACCGAGCCCGTGGTTGGCGGTTACTCGGGCAGGAGTCTCACCTGCTTGCTTCTACGGCCTTGCCCGGCCGCAACTAAAGGGAAACCCGTATATATCAAAATTATCGGAATCGAAGATCTGAAACACATGGATGCAAATCAATATTCGGCGATTGTATTGATC
>JBJKOR010000612.1:0-14601 GCA_046707185.1 Anaerolineales bacterium
CCAGTGGTTTCAAGGAGCCGCATTGGGATTGGTCGGTCGAGAAGTTCTATCATCACTGGTTTCAAACTGATAAACCGATGCTTGATTTAATTCATGAATTGGGATGGGATGATCAGGTTCTCTTTCCGCGTCCGCTGACAGTGATGTATCACGGCGGACAGTTTTATCCGTTCGACTCGATTCTCAATGCGCTTCGTTTTCCGGGACTTGGGTTTGGTCTCGATAAAATCCGCTTTGGCTTCGTCGGATTGTTCCTCCGTTTAACGAATGATTGGAAACCGCTCGAAAAATATACGACCGATGCGTGGATGCGGAAATGGGCCGGCGAGACGGTTTACCAAAAAATGTGGGAACCGTTGTTGATTGGCAAGTTCGGTCCGTACTATAAAGATGTCAATATGGCGTGGATGTGGGCACGGCTCAAGGCGCGCACCACGCGGCTCGGAACTTTCGAGGGCGGCTTTCAGCGTTTTGCGGATAAATTTGCAGAAAAGCTCAGGGAGCAGAAAGTAGAGATTCGACTTGGAATTAGAGTAAAGTCTATTAAGCGGAGACCGAATAAGGGTCTGGTAGTTGAAGCGGGCGGAAGATCCGAATCGTTCGATCAAGTACTTGTTACCACCTCGCCGAATCTAATGGCAAACCTGTGTCCCGATCTGCCCAAAGATTATTTGCACGGCTTGTTGAATCTGAAATCCATGGGCGCGGTTGTAATGACGCTTTCGCTCAAGCAGCAGCTTTCGGAACAAGGCTATTATTGGTTCAATTTACCGAAGGAAGAAGGTTATCCATTTTTGGCGTTGGTGGAACATACCAATTTTGTGCCGCCGGAACATTTCGGCGGAGATCATATTGTGTATGCGGGCGACTATCTCGAACAAGGCCATGAATATTTTTCGATGAACGATGATGAATTGCTGGAACGTTTTTTGCCTGCTTTCCAAAAATTCAACCCCGCTTTCTCCAAAGATTGGATCAGAAAATTCTGGGTATTCAAGACGCCTTATGCGCAGCCCGTTCCACTTATTCATCATTCGAGGAATATCCCGTCCATCGAAACGCCAATCCAGGGTTTGTATTTTGCTTCGATGAGTCAGGTTTATCCCTGGGACCGCGGCACGAATTTCGCCGTGGAAATTGGGCGACGCGCGGCAAAGTTGATGCTCAAGTGAACTTTGGGGCGTGTTCTCACAGGAAATTGCAGATAAGCGTCACTACATAATCAGCGTAATTTCGACATTGAAAATTCACAACTCTTTAATCGAAACTCATTAGGATACTGCTGATACGTCATAAAAGAATCGCTGGAAGGAACATGTTCTATGTATAAAGCAAAGAAAGCTCTTCTCGGTATTATTCTGATATCGACTATTTTGTTGGGCGCTTGCAACTCATCGCAATCAAACATCCCACCCGATATGATCTCTACGATTTACACGGCCGCTGCGCAAACGGTTGACGCACAAAGTGCACTGAATGCGCAATTGACTGTCGTGCCCGCTGTAACAGTGATGCCAACGGATACGATTTTGGCCGCTTCTCCGACCAATACGCCTCTCCCCATCCTGGCATTTTCAACACCGACGGTGAGCGCCCTTAGTGCAAGCTCTTGCGAAGGTGCGGTATATGTTTCGGATGTGACCATTCCGGATGACACGGTGGAAACTCCGGGCGCTACCTTTATCAAAACGTGGTCACTGCAAAACACGGGCTCCTGCACATGGGATTCAAGTTTTACATTGAACTTTGTCAGCGGTGATCAAATGAGTGGCACGAATACAAGCATTGGAAGTTCGGTCGCTCCCGGCCAGCAGGTTCAAGTCTCGGTGAATTTAACGGCTCCTACGACCGCTGGACAATATAAAGGTTATTGGCGTCTAGCCGATGCTTCCGGGGTGGAATTTGGGAATACGATATTGGTGCTCATCGACGTTAACGAAGCTGCAACCGCTACATATACATACTATACGTTGACACCCGCCAACACTTCGACCAGCACGCCGATCCCCAGCAATACACCTGTTCCCAGCAATACACCCGTGCCTAGCAACACGCCTGTTCCCAGTAATACGCCCGTGCCTAGCAATACGCCTGTTCCCAGTAATACGCCTACTCCCAGCAATACGCCCACTTAAAATGTGAATGTAAATGTCGTTATAGAAAAAGAGATGGCGAAGGAATTGGTCTTCGCCATCTTCGTATTTATGCCTGTCCGTACCACATTCTGCCAAGCAGATGATCCCTGCGAATGACTTGGTGATACATCGCCGCAAGAATGTGCAAGGCAAGTAAAAGGATTAGGATGACAGATATGATGAAATGAATCGGCAAAAGCAGGAATCCGAAACCGCCTCGACCTCCAGGATGCCGCCCATTCGGAGGAAACCCCGGGCTCCTGTTGCCGTTGAAATTGGGAGAAGACGTTCCGGGGCCGGGAGCGGGAAATGTGCCGGGCGCGCCAGAACCCGGTCGTGAGAATCCGCCGCCGGGTCCGAAACTTGGAGCGGTCGCTCCCAAGAACGCGACTTGGAAGCGATTGGTCTGAAAAGAGAAAATCAGACCTACAATGGTGATCGCCAGCACAAAGAAGTATAAAGAATAATGTACGATCCTGGCTATGATATTCAAGAATTTGGAGCCTGCATCGGCCGGAAGCGGTTTCCGCGTGGTAAGCCGGACGATGAATCGAACGACGATCAAAACAAGGATGGCGATGCCTGCCGCCATGTGGATTTTCAGGATTGGATCACTGCTGCGTACGCCGCCAAAGCCGGAAGTCAGAATAGGCCTAATGTAGAAATAGCCAATGAACAAATCTGTGAAAACAAGCAGGGCAACCAGCCAGTGTAATGTTACTAATAGGGGATGATAACGTTTTGGCGTGTCCATATCTTTCTCCTTCGGATAAAAAATTGGGGGAAATATAACATCGAAACCTTATAAACTTATGAAAATCACGGCATCCGAAGGAGTCTTCGGATGCCGTGAAAACAGAAGGAAGCATTGTCCACTACGCTCTTCATTCTACCTTGCCAAGATGACAAGAAGATGAATCCCCGGCATGTGAATAAAATGCGGCTTTAAGGATTTACTAGAATCACATAATCTTTTATGCCGGTTTGTCCGGTCCTATTGGTACCGTAGCACCAAACGTTAAGTACGAAATGAAACGATCCTGCTTCCTGTGGCTCGCCCGAAACCAAAACCGCGTCCTGGCCAGTCAGCCTTTGTAATCGCAGGCCATTCGGGAGACTGCCTCGAGAAATGGAGAATTCACCGGCGGGCGTCTTGTTATTTGCAATTTTTATTATGACGTAGTAGAAAACGCCGACTCGTGCTTTCGGCATGCTGTCCGGGGCGAATCGCAACGGCGGAGTGGCAAGAAGCTGGCAGGAAATGGTCGTCAAGATAAGCAAGGCTGCCACGCTGGCGACGAGTAGACGACTTCGTTTTGTAGGAATCTTCATCTTTGAACTTATCCTATTCAGTATGGCGAGGCAGAGAGATATGAGTATTGGATATTCATAACATCCAATGCCTTTGGCTCGAATGTATGGAAAGTATAAATCAGAAGTCAGCAGTAGGTAAAGCAGGAAAGGGATTCTATTCAAATATTAATATAAAACTACAAAATCTATGTTGACCCATTTGTGAGTTCATTGCAAAATGCATCAATGAATTTGATTCAATGAGGTGAATATGACCGAAGATTCGCACCCCAACAAAAAATCTCATATGCCGCAGAATTCCCTGATGTTCGAAAAAATCATTCCCATTACCCTGATTGTGATGGGAATTCTGACCGTTGTGTTGATTTTATTCGCGGCCGGGGTTCTGTTCGGCATCATTCATTTCTAAACTCGATTGGAGAAGAACATGTCAATCATCCAAGTTTTGCCTTTTATCTCTACGGCGATCATGCTCGGTTTCACCGTTTATGTCTTTCAACGGTATGCTGTGCGCCGCGCTCCACACTTCTTATTTTGGGGCCTTGGATTGGCGATGTTTGGAATCGGAAGCTTCGCGGAGGTTTATCTTTCGCTGGCTTGGAGTCCGGTGGTTTTCGTGATGTGGTACCTCTTTGGGGCAATTCTGAATCCGGCGTGGCTCGGTCAGGGAACGCTTTATCTACTGGTCAGGCGGCCTTGGGTTCATATTGTGACCGCCATCCTGATTTTGGCAAGTTTGGCAAGTGCGGTGCTCATGTTCTCCACGCCCATTAACGCCAGTGGTTTCCAGTTGGGGATTCCGATTAGTCAGCAATATAAAGCCATTATCCCGCCTGCCTCGTTCAATTTGATCCTTATCCCAACCATTATCTTTGGAACCGACGGTCTCATTTTACTGGTTGGCGGAGCGCTCTATTCAGCTTTCCTATTCTGGCGCAAGCGCGTCCTGCCTAACCGCGTGGTCGGTAACGTGTTGATCGCGGTCGGCGCCCTATCTGTGGGAACCGCCAGCGAGTTGACACACCTTGGCTACGGACAATTCTTGTATGTGGGAGAGTTACTCGCAGCAATCCTGATGTTTGTCGGCTTCTTGACGGCTGCCCATCCCCAACCGGAAGAATCGCCACGGACGGTTGTCGCCACCGCTCATTGATTGTCTCTAACTCATTGACCGCCGTTTTTTAAACGGCGGTCAATTCTTTTAAGGCTCTCTGGGAATCTCCGGGGTGCTGGCTACATATAGCGATAATTTCTGCAATTTCGGGTAAAACCACCGCCATATCTGGCGGCTATCACGGCAACTCCCAAAGAACCTCTTTTAAATCTCCTCGCAGTTATTGACAACAAGTGTACAATTGAAAACAAATCGTCAACACCGCGACTGCGGCGTTCCCTATACACTGTATTTGACCTGATGACTGCAAGATTTTCCTCAATTCAATTGTTCTCCCAAATAGCACGCGAAAATTTCAATGTCTTATCCGCCCTAGAAGTCGAAATTAATAATTCTCAGGCTGACACTTTAATGCTTGACGATGCAGCAAAGCTTTCATCTATTGTGATTGTATTTTCTGCGGTCGCAATTGAAGCCTATATTTATGATTATGCGGCGCGGCACTTGACTGATAATTTTGTTGAGCGCTACATCGATAAATTGGATGTTGTTAGTAAATGGGTCATCGTCCCAAGATTGATAACAGGCCATGAATTACCTCGGACGCATAAATGGTTCGAATTGCTGTCAAGTTTAGTAAAGAACGGAATTCCATCATTCATAGCAAGTCGGCTGATGCTATCAATCCAGCAAATGTACAAAAATACTTCCGCGAAATGGCACAGCAGAAAGATATAATATTTCAAACATCCAAATCTGCAATAGAACTACTTGATCTATTGATAGAAGAGATAAATAAGTTGGATCCTGAAGAATCTCCTTGGATAGTAGCTAATTTAGGAGCATAGCAAAATTTTTGTAACGGAGGCAGAATGAGTTTTCACACAGTTGTTATAACCGGTAATCTGGGTAAGGATCCTGAAATGCGTTACACGCCCTCAGGCCAGGCTGTGACCAGTTTCTCCGTTGCTGTCAACGAAAGCTTTACAAACAGCAATGGCGAACGCGTCAAAAGAACAATATGGTTTCGTGTGAGCGCGTGGGGCAAACAGGCAGAAATTTGCAACCAATATTTGAAGAAGGGCCGTATGGTATTGGTGGAAGGGCGACTCACTGCCGATCCAAGCACGGGAGGCCCCCGCGTGTGGTCCGGACAGGATGGGCAGCCACGCTCTTCCTATGAAATTACGGCTCAAACCGTTCGTTTCCTGTCCTCACGCGGCGAGAGCGATGCTGGTACAGGAACCTCGCCGGATGCAGGCGATATGGCTGTCGCTCCCGCTGAAGATGATATTCCATTTTAGTTTGCAGGAGTACAGTGATTGTACCCCTGCAAGATTGGAGAGAATGATGACTCTTCCCACCCCTCCACCTTCTCCATCTCTTGAGATCCCACCGGGGTTGGATGTCGTTTACGCCAATTTGGCGCGCATTTCGCATTCGCCTGCTGATATTGTGATCGATTTCGCACATATTCTGCCCGGTGAGACCAAAGCCACTGTAAAGGCACGGGTTTTGATGTCGCCGCTTTCCGCAAAACTTTTGATGCACGCCTTGTCCGAGAATCTGTCCCGCTATGAATCGGCCTTTGGTGAAATCAGCGTGCCGACCAATTCATCGCTGGCGGAGAATCTATTTCGTCCGCATCAGCCGCCCGACCATCCCAAAGAAGATAAGAGTTAAGCATCGAAAACATTATGGATAAACTTGAAAGCCTTGCTGAGCGAATTCGCCATGACTTCGACGCGCGTACCTCCTCGCGCGACCAGGCTCTGGCTCAAGCCCGCCAACTGACGCGCGCTTGTTCGCTTGCGATTCGCGCCGTTCATCGCGACGAAACGGATGTGATGCAACAGCATTTATCCGAGGCGCGCCAACTGGCCGACCGTTTGAAAAACGATCTCGCGCCGTATCCCGATCTTTTCTATGCCGGGTATACACAGGATGCGTTGAAAGAGTTCGTGGAAGCCAATGTTACCTGTGCATTGATACAAAACCAGCCTTTGTTGACACCGGAAGAATTGGGCGTCGCCGGGTTTACTTATTTGAATGGCCTGGCCGAGGTGGTCGGCGAGCTGCGCCGGAGAACGCTCGATATTTTGCGGCACGGCTATTCCCAGGAGGCGGAGCGCCTGCTGGGAATCATGGACGATATTTATTCCGTGCTGGTTACGATGGATTATCCGGATGCCATCACCAATGGCCTGCGCCGCCAGACAGATTTGGCGCGCAGTATCATCGAAAAGACGCGCGGCGATATCACGTTCAGTTTGCGCGGCGAGCATCTTGAACAAGCCATCAGCGGATTGAGCGCTCGATTGAACGGCGGCCAGCACAAGCCCGCCCCGAGCGAAGTCGAAGGGTCGAGAAAAGAAGCGGACGCATGATTTCATCTGATAACGAAGACTAGGAATGTCAAAAGCCGGAAGGCGTTATCCACTGCTTGTATATACTCGCATGATCGACCGCTGGTGGCCCGCGATCCTGCTATTGGGCCTGGCACTGGCCGCGCTCGCTTGGCCGCTCTATCAAGACCCGTTCCTGCGGCTGGCCGAGCCGTGGCGATGGCAGGCCATGGTCGTTTTGGGCGGCGCAGTAATATTGATCTCGCTGGTCATGGCGGCTTTTCGCGTCAGTGCCTATGTTCAGCCGTTCGATAGTTACCTACGGCTGGTGACGCCTTTTCTGCGGATGAACATTTCTTATCGCCGCATCCTTCGCACGACCACGGTCAGTATGGGCGCAATATTTCCGCCCAAAAGTATTTCGAGTATGAGGCGCGAAATCCTGCATCCACTGGCAGGCATGACCGCGGTCAAAATCGAATTGAAAGCCTTACCCATATCCCGCCCTGTACTGCGTTTTTTTCTGTCGCCGTTTTTCTTCCAGGATAGAACGCCGCATTTCATCATCCTGGTGAAAGATTGGATGGGATTTATTACCGAATTGGATAGTATGCGTTCAGGCGCCAATATCGCCCAGCGTAAAGCTCCAGATCAATCCATTTTGTCGCGATTACCGAAACAATGAATATTTATTTTGCCTGTTCCATTACCGGCGGCCGTGAATTCGAGCGCGTCTATCAGGACCTGACAGCGGCTCTCCTTATGGACGGCCATGAGGTACCGACAGCGCATCTTGCCGAATCGAATGTCCTATCGCTCGAGGCCGTGGTGGAACCGCGTGAAGTGTATGAACGCGATACCGTCTGGATCCGCACGGCACATGCGTTGGTGGCGGAGGTCAGTGTGCCTTCGCATGGCGTTGGCTATGAGATCGGTTTTGCATTGAACTTGGGAAAGCCTGTATTGTGTTTGTTTCAAACAGGGTATAAGGTCTCGAAAATGATCACTGGCAATCCACACCCGAGGTTGCGGGTAATGGCTTATCGGGATTCATCCGAAGCCGTTGCTTCGATGCGCAGTTTTCTTGCTGAATTGTGAAATGATATGAAGACCTTTAAGTATATTGTGAAGACTATCACTATTTAATCGTGACATTTGATAACCCCGTGATTTCCCTGTCTGCGGTATTATAGAGACGGAGACGGAACAAAGACACCTCCAAGATGCTCCTCACTGTCTCCTCCTTTGGCGAAAGTCGGCGCCGGATATATATCCGGGGCCGACATTTTAAATTGCAGAATGTGGTGTTAATTGCTCGTATGCAGGAAGCACCACAATGAAAGTTGACCCTTTCCCAAACGTTGACTGAACCCACACGCGTCCTTGGTGGCTTTCTACAATGGATTTGACAATGGCAAGTCCCAAGCCGCTGCCTTTTGGCACATCCAACACATTGCTGCCACGGTAGAACTTTTCGAAAATGCGCGCCTGCTCGTCCATTGGAATTCCCGGGCCTGTATCACTGATTTCAAGAACAACTTGGTGTTCTTTTGCAGAAAGGTTAACGTGAATTGTGCCATCGTTTGGAGTGTATTTGACCGCGTTTCCGATCAGGTTATCCACCATCTGGCGCATACGGACGGGATCGGCGCGCAACGCCGGCAGAGCGGGTGAAATTTCTTTTTCCAAATGAATACGTTTTTGGATCACGAGCGAATCGAACATAGCGAGGGAATTTTGGAGGATGTCTTCCAGTTGAAGGGATGTGCGCCGCGTATCAAATCCAGCTTCGATCCGGCCAAGGTCGAGCAGGTCGTTGATCAGGGTTGTGATGTTATACACGCTTTCTTGAAGTCGATGTAAGAATTCCTTCTGTTGATCGTTGAGCGTCCCGGCTTTTGAGATCAATTCTGCATATCCCATCACCGCAGTGAGCGGGGAGCGCATATCATGGGAAACCGTGTGAATGAATTCGTTTTTGATCACATCCAGCTTCTTGAGAAAGGTAATATCGTGCAGGGTTATCGCAGAGCCGATTTGCTGAATGGATGTGTGCTGTATACTGAAAACCCTTCCGTTGTCCAGGTTCAGTTCATGATATTTGATGGGGCTTTCCAACGGCTGGAGCAGGGCCGCCCGCAAGTCCGGATTTTCGATCAGGCCCAGGATGGGCTGACCAATCGAAGCGGTGGATAAGCCCAAGGTCTCGCGTGCGACGCGGTTCACGATCAGGAGCTTTTGTTCGTTATCGAGGATGATTACGCCGTCATTGATATCGGCGATAATGGCCTCGTACTTCGCGCGTTCGTTCTCGGAAATTTGGGCGCGTCTTTCGAGGGAGGATGTGGTGCGCTTGACTTCGCGGCGAATCCAATCACCGAAATGACTGGCGCGCGCCAAGCTCCGTTTAACGGCCTCCACAATATCGTCTGTGTGAAGAGGCGGATAGATATAGCCGCTCAGCCCGGCTCTTAAAACGGCTTTGACAACGCCGATCGTATCTTGTTCGGCGTATAAGAGAATCGGGAGCGATGGAAACCGCTGAAGTTCTTCTTCGGCGACTTCGATGCCATTCCTGCTGGAAAAATGTTCACCAATCAGCATTAGGGCCGGGGAGGATTCATCCAGAATTTTTTTTAAGCCTACAATGTCCCTGGCAATGGCTACATCATAATCCACGGCTTGCAAAGCGCGTTCCATCAATTGCAGGATTTGAGCGTCATCCAACGCCAATAGAATCAGGTCGCGCTCGTTCATCCGTTTTCCTTTTTGATGGAATCAGGCACAATCGTTTTTTCTGCTGAGTGCGCAACCCGCTGCAAAGAGACCTGAATGGTTTTGAGCGCCTGTTCCTGTTCGGCGGTCAGGGCGCCGAACTTTCCGGAAAGAAGCGCATCCATCGGATAGGCGGAAACTTGTGTTTCTTCCTGAATGGCCCCTCGCAGCGCTTCGAGCATCGCCATGCGTTTTTTTTCATTTGCCCGAGCAGCCTCGACATTGCGCCCGATGGCGCGAAAAAGGCGCATGTTGATCAGGGAGATGGAAGCATAATCGGCAACAGCTTCCAGAAGGGACTGTGTAACTTTTTCGATTGGGCGTTCCGCTTTGCGGACTACGATCAATAACCCGATCACTTCCTTTTGGACTTTGATCGGAACCACGGCGGCAGATTTTCCCAACGCCGATACTTTGAATTTTTCGAGCGGTGCGCCGCAAATGGCGAGCGTCTCCGCTGAGACAGCCACCAGGGAACTGATGCCGTCATCCAGCGGGTGATTGATCTTTTTGGCCCAGCTTTCCGGCAGGTTGCGGTATGCGGTCAGCAAAAAGGCGCGCGTATTTTCATCGCGGATCATCAGCCAGCAGGTTTCGGCTTCCGCGACCTGCATGGCGCCTTCCACGATTTGACTGAATAAACGGCGCGGATCGGCAGTGGAAACCACTGCTTTACCGATGGCAAGGATCGTCGTCAGCTCGTGAACTTTGCGCTGAAGTTCCTGATTAGTGGTTTCCAGTTGACGGTCAAGTTCGAGACGTTCACGCGTTTGATGCGTCTGCCGAAGAGCGCGTTCCACCACGCGCACCACCTCAGCATCGCGGGCCGGCCAAAAGATGGCATCCACGGCGCCGAGGCGGAAGCTTTGAATTACGCTTTGTTCCTGTCCCTTCTCTGCGATCACGATCAGCGGCGCGTTGATCCCTTGCGAGGTCAACGCGGCGATCAAATCCTTGCCGCTCAAACCCGGTAAGTCGAGGTTAGCGAGAATTAAATCCGGATGGTTTTCGATCGCAAGTTTGATGGCAGCGCCGGCGTCGCCAGTCAGGGTTACTTGATAACCCAGTGGATGAAGCGCCTGCCGTACGATCAAATCGCTGATGTCCGGATCACTTTCGACGATGAGAATATGTTCCCCGGTGAATGTCATGGTTTCCTTTTTCAATAGTGAAGTGCTACGTGCCAATGGATATTCTAACGCAAAACCGCACGCAAGCTAAGGTTCGATTACAATTATTCGTGATGACAGAACCGGCGAGTTTTCGGAAATTTATAATTGCGGCTGTTATTCCCGCTTACCGGGTGGCAGGCGAAATCGAAGGCGTTTTGAAAGGATTGCCACCCTACATCCGGCACATCATTGTGGTGGATGATGCCTCGCCCGATTCCACCTCGGATATCGTAGCGGGTCTCGCCAGGCGCAACCGGCGCATCCTCCTGATACGGCATGACCACAACCAGGGAGTGGGGGGGGCGATGGTCACAGGTTTTCGCAAAGCCCTGGAACTTGGCGCTCAAATCATTGTCAAGATCGACGGCGATAGCCAGATGGATGTCAGTCATTTGCCCGAATTGATCCTGCCGCTGGTCGAAGGCAAAGCGGATTACGCCAAAGGTAACCGCTTCCGCGATTTTATAGCTTTGCAAAAAATGCCGGCTATTCGCCGTCTCGGCAATATGGGACTTGGATTTCTCGCCAAAGCCGCTACCGGTTACTGGAACATCTTCGATCCGACCAATGGCTTCATCGCCATCCGGGCTGAAGCGCTCGTACAACTTCCATTGCTTCGAATAGATCATTCCTATTATTTCGAAACTTCCATGCTGGCAAATTTGTATTTGATTGGCGCCGTCGTACGTGATGTGCCAATGCCGGCGCGCTATCAGGGAGAAGCCTCCAGCCTGGTTATCCGGCGGGTGCTTTTTGAGTTTCCTTTCAAATTGGCTTTCGCTTTTCTACGTCGCATCGCTTTGAAAAACTTCATTTACGATTTTTCGATGGGAACGATCTATTTGGCAGCAGGGATGCCTCTCCTGCTGTTCGGTTTGATCTTTGGAATCATCAAGTGGGTTCATTATGCCCGCCTTAATATACCCGCGCCGACCGGCACCGTGATGCTTCCCACACTTACAGTTTTGCTCGGTATTCAACTTCTGCTTTCCTTCATCGAAAGTGATTTACACTCCGTGCCGAAGGAACCACTTTCTGGTCCGCTATGAAAGATTATGGAAGCCCAGCCTTATATTCCCGGATTGAAAGCCGCTGATCCGGGTCCGCTTTCCCGATTCATTCCTCCACTCGAAGAGGGGACAATTTCAACGTGGCTTTCGCTTCATGTCCCGGCCTCAGGCTGGCTGCTCGACCCCTTTGGCTTTGCCCCGCAGGTCGCCATCGAAGCCGCGCGCGCCGGATACCGCGTGCTGGTGACGGTCAATAATCCCATTACTCGATTTTTGTTGGAACTTGCAGCGCACCCGCCAAGCACCTCGGAGTTCAAGGCTGCGCTCGCAGAACTGGCTGTTTCCAAAAAAGGTGATGAACGCTTGGAGCATCATCTGCAATCCCTTTACGTAACGACCTGCGAAAAATGCGGCCATGACGTTTTTGCAGATTCCTTTTTGTGGCGCAAAGGCGAGGACGCGCCGTACGCGCGTGTTTATGATTGCAAAGAATGCGGCGATAAGGGCGAACGGATCGTGAGGCCGGAAGATATCGAGCGCGCCAGGAAGATTGCCTCCACCGACGCCTTGCATCGCTCGCGTGCCCTCGAGCGCGTGGCTGCCTTGGATGACGAAGACCGCGTCTATGCAGAAGAAGCCATCCAATATTACCTGCCGCGCCCCTTATATGTGTTGACCACTCTCGTCAATCGACTGGATGGTTTGAATTTGACGCCTGAACGCCGCCGCGCACTGACCGCCTTGATCCTCGCGGCCTGCGATGCGGGCAATACATTGTGGAGTTATCCATCGGATCGGCCGCGTCCCAAGCAACTCAATATCCCGAATCAATTCCGTGAACACAATGTTTGGGCGGTGCTCGAGCGTGGAATCGCTTTATGGTCAGAGACCGCTTCGAGCGTCACGTGTGAAGCGTGGCACGCCACAGATCGGCGAGAGATTCCCGAAAGCGGCGGCATCTGCATCTACGAGGGCCGCCTCAAGGAATTGGCTCGCGAAGTCAAAAAGGAAATCCCAATCTCGGCAGCGATCACAGCCTTGCCGCGTCCCAACCAGGCGTTCTGGACTCTCTCTGCGTTGTGGGCCGGTTGGTTGTGGGGGCGTGAAGCGGTCGAGCCGTACAGGGTCGCGTTGCGCCGTCGGCGTTACGATTGGGCGTGGAATGCGACTGCACTTCATGCCGCGTTTTCTCATCTCTTTGAATTGCTTCCGCTGGGGACGCTGTTCTTCGGACTCTTATCCGAGGCCGAACCTTCTTTTCTGACCTCCACACTGACCGCTGCCAGCGCGGCAGGCTTTGATTTGAAAAGTGCGGCCCTGCGCACGCAGCACGATCCCGTTCAATTGGTTTGGGAACGCGGCGAACATTTGCATCGCGAATCGCTCGAACCGGATACGGATTCGATCCGAGGGGCAGTTCGCGAGTATTTGTCCCAACGCGGCGAGCCTGCGAATTATTTGCATGTCCATACGGAAGCATTGATTGCTTTGAATGAATCTCACGCCTTGAAAAAAAGCCAGGGATTCGATGACGTATTGCGGAAAGTCCAAAGCACGATCGAAGCTGCATTGAAGGGAGATGCTGATCTTATACATTACTCCGGCGGCGAAAGTGTGGATACGGGGTTATGGGGGCTGCGCACGCCGACCAGCCGTGAAAGTCTCGATGACCGCGTCGAAATCGCCATCGTAAGCTTTTTACAAAAGAATCGCGAGGGCATCTTTCTCGAAATCGAAGACGATTTATATCCGCGCTTCCCCGGCTTGTTGACTCCGTCCAAAGGCATGATCTACGCGATCCTTGATTCCTATGCGGAGAAAGATGGCGCGCGTTGGAAGCTGCGCACCGAAGACGTTGCATCGGCGCGGCGCACAGAATTAGATAGAATTATGTCGTTGATCGATTCGATTGGAAAACGCTTGAACTACAAAACGCATCAACAGGATAAAGTTTTTATTTGGGAGGAAGATGGTAAAACTGTCCGCGTTTTCTCCGTGCTGGCTTCGGCATTGATCCGGCGCGCTCTTGCCGAATTGCCTTATCCGCCGGAACAAACGCTGCTGGTCATCCCCGGAGGACGCGCCGGACTCGTCGCCTACAAAAATCAACGCGACCCTGCGCTGGCGGAGCGATTGAAAAATATTCGGATGGTGAAATATCGATTATTGCGCGCCCTGTCAGAGGTCCCGATCTTGACGCGTGAAACCTTCGAAGAGCAAATTGCCAGCGATCCGGTCGAACAAATCAAGGGCCAAATGATGATGTTCTAGTCTTCGGGTTTGCGTGGGACGCCGATCAAACGGACCCTACACACATCTAAATCTGATCAGCATGCAGTATACTGAAATCGGAGTTGGATATGCCTTCTTCAGTAACTACGATTATTATGCAGTGGATTTTGTCACCCCGTAAGTTTTGCGTTGGAATTGTGTCATGCGCACTTTCATTTTGATGCTTTCAATCGCGCTGGCCTTGACGGCTTGTAGTGTTTCGATCTCGTCGAACGGAGCGGCGACTCCTTCGTCTCTGTTCATGACTTCCACCCTGCCTCCCAGCAGTACGCCTTTCCCGCGTCCGGTCACGCCCTCGCCACTGCCAATTACACCGACGGTCAATGCCACGCTGGCAGCCTGCAAGGAACGCGCAGTTTTGCTTCAAGATGTGACCATTCCCGATAACACATACATCGCCCCGGGACAGGCGTTTACAAAAACGTGGCGTTTCCAAAACACGGG
>JBJKOR010000613.1:0-2434 GCA_046707185.1 Anaerolineales bacterium
TATATGGTTATCGTTAGAAGAATAATTCAATAAGTTCCTCTGTATAGAAGGGTTCTCGGAAGTATCCTACCGAAGTTGTTGATGCGTTTTTTTCAGCAATGACAATTATCGATGGCGCAGTAGATATGCGTGATTTATATGCCTTCAAGAGTCTCAGGTTTGAAAAACTATCTGGTACTCGTAAGAAGGACAGGTCAATACGCCTTAATAAACAATGGCGATTAACTTTAAGATTAGAAGAAGACGACAATGGCAATTTTATACTGATACTGGATATTGAGGATTATCATCATTAATTCTTTGAAGGAGGAAGAAATGAACACCACCCCACGACCAGCGCGGGTAATATCGCCTGGACAAATTTTGGTTCAGGAACTTGAGGCGCGAGATTGGACACAGCGCGACTTGGCTATCATTGTCGGGCGTCCCTATCAAGCAATTAATGAAATTATTAATGGAAATAAACAGATTACACCTGACACCGCGCGTGAACTGGCACGCGCATTTGGCACGTCAATTGATTTTTGGATGAACTTGGAAACGAATTATCGGCTTCATCTGGCTGAGCAAAGTGATAAGGAAAAAGAAATAGATCGTAGAAGCCGCTTATATAATATTGCACCAGTAAGGGAAATGATCAAGCGTTCATGGATTAAAGGGTCGGATGATGTCGATAAGTTAGAGCAACAACTTTGTTCTTTTTTTAATGTAACCTCTTTAGACAATATAGTGATCAATAGCGTCAGCTTCCGCCATTCTGAAAATCGTGAAGTCGAAAACGTTGCGCAATCTGCTTGGATCCAACGTGTAAAGAACCTAGCTGAACAACAATCTGTATCAAAGTTTTCTTCTGAACGGCTTAGAAGTGCTATGCCGGATATTATCAATCTATCTCGAGATGCGACTTCAGTTTCAAAAGTGCCTAATACCTTGTCAGATTTGGGTATACGTTTTATTGTTCTGTCTCATCTACCGAAAACATATCTGGATGGAGCAGTAATAACTACTACAAAGTACCCAATAATTGCTCTTACTCTTCGTTATGATCGCATAGATTCTTTTTGGTTCACATTGGCGCATGAACTTGCGCATATCGCATTAGGGCATAATGGCACTATCTTGGATGATACAGAACAACATTTAGGATCTGCTGACAAAAACGAAGAGGATGAAGCTAATCAGTTGGCATCTGAGTGGTTGGTAGAACAAAAGCTCCTGACAAAGTTTATCAGAAGCGTCACCCCATTCTTCTCCAAAGATGCTATAGAAACTTTCGCCTCGCAAATAAATCGCCATCCAGCAATAGTGTTGGGGCAGTTGCAGCATAAAAAAATTGTCGAATATAAACATCTTAGAAGCTTGTTGATTAGTGTTAAACCATACTTGGAAAAGTATTTATACAATTAGGCGTTCTCCTGAAAAATACTTGATTTATTGGCTCTCTGGGAATCTCCGGGGTGCTGATTGCATATGGTGGCAATTCCTGCAATTTCGGGTAAAACCACCGCTATATCTGGCAGTTATCACGGCAACTCCCAAAGAGCCGATTTATTGTCGGCGTCTTTCTTTATTCCTCATGATAAAATTACTTCATGCAACCCTCATTGGAGAAACTACGCAAATTCTTCCGTCTCGAACGCGATAATAAATACGACAATACCGCCATTATCGGCGGTTTGGCTAAGATGCTCGACTACTGGGAAGGCGAGGCGCGCGCCGACGGTATTCAAGAAGAAGTGATTCAAGCCGTCGTGCAGAGGCTGCGCTCGTACGAGGGCCTCAGCCCGCAGTCACGCGCGGACGCGTTGATCGGGCTGTGGAAACGCATTGGCGAGTCCTATCCCGATGCACAGCAAAAGCGTCCTGCACATCAGCACCGAACAGCGACCGAACAACGCAGGCCGCACAATGAATCTCATGCCGTTGAAACGCGTGCCCAGCAACAATCCCGACCTCGCCCTGCGCCTCCGCCGCGCGCCGAATCGACTCCCGGCGCGAAGCATAGTCAAACGCCCGCCGCGCTGGATGCGCCGTTGACTGTGCTGCAAGGCGTCGGGCCCAAGCACGCGCAAACGCTCACCGAACTTGGAATGCAAACGCTCGGCGATATGCTTTATTATTTCCCGCGCCGCTACGAAGATTATTCACAGCTCAAGCCCATCAAGAGTCTGTGGTACGGCGAACAAGTGACCGTGATTGGCACGCTCCAATCGGTGCACACGCGGCCCATTCATAGCGGCTCATCCACGCTTGTGGAAGCGATCCTCAGCGACAGCACCGCTGCACTGCGACTCTCATGGTTCAACCAGCCGTGGCTCGCGAATCGGCTCAAGGAGGATATGCAGATTTCTGTTTCGGGCAAGGTGGACCAATATCTCGGACGCCTCGTGATGAACCAACCCGATTGGGAACCGGTGGATATGGATCATCTGCA
>JBJKOR010000614.1:0-2405 GCA_046707185.1 Anaerolineales bacterium
CAACTCTGGCTTGAAGAATCTGACGCTGCGTGCCCTCGCCGCAATCAAGCAGGAAACGGTATTCGTTGTGCGTGATGATTTGGGCCGAAAGTCCGCGCTTTGCCGAAGGCGCAGAAGCGGATGTGCCGAGAAAAAGAATTTCGAACAAGATGAATCCTTATGAGAAGTTTATAAATAAAACGCAATATGCAATACGCAAAACGCAATACGCAATACGCAAAACGCAATACACAAAACGCAAAGTACAACTTGTGTTTTACGCTTTGTAATTGTACCTTAAAGAAAACAGACCAGTTGTGCTATAATTTTTGCAGGTGATGGCGGAGTCCGAAGCGTCGCCGTGGCGTTGTGGCGACATCTCCAGACTTCGATGTAAAATCTTCTGATTTTGCACTCCGTTGCGTTAGTGAAGAATGTTTAATCTCTTTTCCCGAAACAAGAAACGAAAATCGAAGCGGAAGACTCATCCGAAGGCGCCAACGCGCAGAAAACCGCCGCTCAAGTCAGCGCCGCCGGAACCGGAACCTGTGGCACCTGCCCCGACCATGTGGGAAAGATTGCCCGCGGAACGCAAACTCGATATCACGGGCGTTATCCTGGCGGTCATTGGCATTCTGTTCTTGTTGACGCTTTTCGCTTCCTCGCGCTCACCACTTACACAAGGCGTGATGCGCTTTCTCGGTCAGGTCTTTGGCTGGGGAATTTACGTCCTGCCCGTGGCGCTGCTTATCTTTGGCATCTGGCTGATCCTTCGCCGCAGCGAACGGCTTCCGGCTTTCTCGCTTGAACGAGCCACCGGTATCGTTATTCTATTTCTCTGGTTATTGGCGTTTGCTCATGTTTTCTATGTCCCCGTAAATTTGGCCGGTGATGCCGCTTTGCATGGAGTCGGCGGCGGCTACATTGGAAGTTTCTTCGAAGTTGTGCTTTGGAACGGTCTTGGGTTTGGCGGAACAGTCGTTGTTTTGATGGCCTGGGTCTTGATTGCATTGATGATGACGCTCGACACCACCATGCAGGATTTGTTGCGCGGGGCGGCAGCTCCGTTCAACCGACTTAAGTCGTTGGTGATCAAACCGACTCCGTCTCCCGCTCCGCCGGAAACGGACGCGCAGGCCAATGGCTTTACCCCGCTGAAAGAGAATCCCGCCGCGCCGATGGCGCTGCCTCCGAATTCTCCAACCGTTACCACAGCCACGAGCGCACCGGTCATCCACTGGGCTTTGCCGCAAATTGACGATATTCTCGACCCGGGCAGTGCGCCAACGGTCAATGAAGAATTCATCAACCAGCGTGCGCGTTTGATCGAAGAGACCTTGGCATCCTTCGGCGCGCCTGCACAGGTGGTGGAGATCAGCCGCGGGCCGACGATCACGCAATTTGGCGTGGAGCCGCTCTTCATCGAGACCAGAGCCGGAAGGACGCGCGTACGCGTCAACAAGATCGCTTCGCTGGCGGATGATCTGGCGCTGGCGCTGGCCGCGCCGCGCATCCGTATTCAGGCGCCGGTGCCGGGACATAGTTATGTCGGCATCGAAGTTCCCAATGAAGAGATGACGTTGGTGGCGCTGCGCGATGTGCTCGAGAACGAAAGCTTCCAAAAGAACAAAACGTTGCTGCGCTTTGCGCTTGGTCAGGATGTGGCCGGACATCCGATTACGGCCAACTTGGAATTGATGCCGCATTTGTTGATTGCAGGCACGACTGGTTCCGGTAAGTCGGTATGCGTGAACTCGATCCTTACCTGCTTTTTGTTGAATAATACGCCGGACGATTTGCGATTAGTGTTGGTTGATCCAAAACGAGTCGAACTGACCAGTTATAACGGCATTCCACATTTAGCAGATACAGTCGTGGTCGAGATCGAACATGTGGTTAACGTGTTACAACGGATAGCGCGTGAGATGGATAAACGCTATCATGACTTTGCCAAAGTTGGTGCACGTAATATCACGGATTACAATGCGCGTATGAAAATGCAAGGTGGTAAGAAGATGCCTTTCTTACTACTCGTAATTGACGAATTAGCTGATCTGATGATGATCGCCCCGACCGAAACCGAGAGCACCATCACGCGTCTCGCACAACTGGCGCGCGCCACTGGCATTCATATGATTTTAGCAACACAGCGTCCTTCGGTGGATGTGGTCACGGGCTTGATCAAAGCCAACTTCCCGGCACGCATTGCGTTCGCGGTCGCTTCGGGCGTCGACAGCCGCGTGATTCTCGATCAGCCCGGCGCGGAACGGCTGTTGGGCCGCGGCGACATGTTATATCAAGCGCCGGACGCGCCTGCTCCCGCACGTTTGCAGGGCGTGTTCGTTTCCGATCGTGAGATTCAGAAATTGGCTGAGTTCTGGAAGAATCAAGCCGCGGCTTCGAGTCCGTATGCGGTGAGCGGCGCG
>JBJKOR010000615.1:0-2268 GCA_046707185.1 Anaerolineales bacterium
CGGTTCGGGATTGAAGGCCGCCATGTTCGCGGCGCAAGCCGTCCGCGCCGGCGATGCGGAATTATTCGTCGCAGGCGGAATGGAATCGATGAGCCGCGCGCCGTATCTGGTCAATGGAAGAAACGGCGAACTGAAATTCGGTAACCAGCCCTTAACCGATGCCCTGCTCAACGACGGCTTATGGGATCCGTTCGAGAATTGGGCGATGGGCATGGCCGCCGAATTTATCGCGGACGAATATGAAGTCACGCGCGAAGCGATGGATGAGTTCGCACTCGGCAGTCATCAGAAAGCAGTCAAAGCAACCGAAGAAGGAAAGTTCAAGGCAGAGATCGTGCCGGTCGAAATCAAAGGCAGAAAAGGCGAGGTGACCATCGTGGACAAGGACGAAGGGCCGCGCAAAGACACCTCGCTCGAGTCGCTCGCCAAGCTCAAACCGGCCTTCAAAACCGACGGCAAAGTGACCGCCGGTAATTCCTCATCCATGAACGACGGCGCTGCGGCGGTGGTGATCGCATCACGCGCATACGCCGAGAAGAATAATCTCAAGCCGCTGGCTCGCGTGGTTGGATATGCCCAAGCCGCGGTCGAGCCGAAATATCTATTTTCCGCCCCCGCACACGCCATGCCGAAATTGCTAAAGAGAATCGGCTGGACGTTAGCAGATGTTGACTTGATCGAACTCAATGAAGCTTTTGCTGCACAAGTCCTTGCCGATGGTTATGCACTTGCAGATCAAGGCTGGGATTGGAGCAAGGTCAATGTCAACGGCGGCGCGATTGCGCTTGGTCATCCCCTCGGCGCGAGCGGGGCACGCGTACTGACAACGTTGATCTATGCCCTGAAAGAGCGCGGCTTGAAGCGCGGGGTCGCATCGCTTTGTCTCGGAGGCGGCGAGGCGGTGGCGATGGCGGTGGAAGTCGAGTAAGTCCGACAAGTCCAAAAGTCTGCAAGTCGAATAAGTTGAAAAAGTCTGAAAGGTCAAAATGGATAAAAGCGAACGCAATGAAAAACTTGAGTTGTATGGACGCGGTTATGAGATGTTGATGGAAGTGCTCAAAGACATTCCAAAGGAAATGTGGAAGTTCAAGCCCGAACCGAAAGAATGGAGTGTGCATGAGATCATCATCCATCTCGCCGATTCGGAAACAATTGCTGCCTTTCGTATGCGCAAAATGGTCGTCGAACCCGGCGGCTTCTTGATGCCGTATGATCAAGACAAATGGGCCAGCGACCTAAACTATCACGAGCAAAGTGTGGAAGATTCACTGGAAGTGTTGCGTCTCGCGCGTAAAACCGCATACGACTTGCTCAAGCGCCTGCCGGATGAAGTCTTTTCGCATTCACTGGTCAACCCAGAAACCAAAGCAGAATTCACCTTCGAGCGTTTTCTCAACATCTACCCAAACCACATTCCGGCACACATCGAGCAGATCAAGAATAATTACAAAATTTGGAAAGAAAAATAAATCGCCCTGGGCGGAATGCAATGAAGTCGAAGGGCGTTTCGACTACGTGCTTCGCACTCCGCTCAACGCGATAAGGAGATAATATGACTATCCATAATATTTTTATCATCGGCGCAGGAACCATGGGCAACGGCATCGCACAAGTCGCGGCCACCAGCGGATATCAAGTCACGTGCATGGACGTGATCCCTGCCGTGTTGGAGAAAGCCAAAACGACGATTGCCAAGTCTACTGCGAAACTCGTCGAGAAAGGCGCGCTCACTCCTGACCAGAAAGCGGCTGCCGAGAAAATCAGCTTCGTCTCGACTTTCGATGGTCTCGCCAAAGCGGATTTTGTGATCGAAGCCGCGACGGAAAATCCTGAATTGAAGTTCGAGATTTTCAAAGAGTTGGATGAGAAGGCGCGTGAAGGCGTAATCATCGCGTCGAACACATCCTCGATTTCAATCACGAAGATCGCGGCACGTACCAAACGTGCTGACAAAGTCATCGGGATGCACTTCATGAATCCCGTGCCGCTGATGAAACTGGTCGAGGTCATCAAAGGACTCGCCACTAGTGAAGAGACACTCAAGACGACGCTGGAACTCTGCAAAGTCATGGGAAAGGAACCGGTCGAAGCCAATGACTCGCCGGGATTCATTTCCAATCGTATTTTGTGCCCGATGATCAATGAAGCGGTGTTTGCGTTGCAGGAAAATGTCGGCACGCCGGAAGCGATCGACCAGGTGATGAAGCTCGGAATGAATCATCCGATGGGTCCACTCACGCTGGCGGATTTGATTGGCCTCGATGTGGT
>JBJKOR010000616.1:0-2569 GCA_046707185.1 Anaerolineales bacterium
TTCTGTGTCTCCAGAAGATGGACTTCCATTTGTTTCCGTGCTGTGATGTCACGTACGTTCGCAAGAATGACCTCATCGCCGGCCAGTATAACGCGGTCCATATTTAAGAGAACCCAATAACACGATCCGTCCTTGCGCTTCAGTTCGACTTCGCGATCAACAATCCTGCCTGTTTCATGCAAAATCCCCAATGCGGTATCCCGGTCGTTAGGCCGCAAGTATAAATCGCTCACATTTAGAACTTCAGGTTCCTGAAAATTGTAACCCATCATCTTTTTCATTGCCGTGTTGGCGGCCAAGATGTTGCCACCAAACGAGGCAATTCCAATGCCAACTGGCGAGGCCTCAAAAAGTGTTCGGTATTTCTCCTCACTCTCTCGGATCAGAATTTCGCTCTCTTTTGCTATTTGTTCGGCCTTTTTGCGAAGACGGTTTTGTAAGATAAGCGCCAAAATTAAAGCAAGCAACACCGCGATCGTCAGCATTGTAGAGATAACGGTTGTCTTGTGCTCCGCCCACAGTGAGGGTGGACGATTGATAAATACTGTGTCGGCGGGAAGACGGTTGGTGCTGATCCCCCAACGCTTGAGCTGTGGCCAGTTAAACAGGGGAAAATCGGCAATTTCAATACGCGTCAGTGGCTGTGTCAGGGTTATCCTGCCGTGCAAATAGTCCCTGGCAATTTCTGCTGCACGCTTTCCCAACATACCGGCCATTACTGTTGATCCACCGACAAGACCTTGAGAAATGAGAACGTCAACCTGTGCAAAAACCGGTACATTGGATGTTCTGGCTACAGCTTTGGCGACTTCATCCGGGTTAAATTTACGTCCTGTCCGATCTTTGAAATATATTCCCAGGAAGGCTATGGTATCCGGTGGAAGTGTGGAAATTTTTTCGAGCATCTCTTCATAGGAGAGCGATCCCGTGTACTCGACTTCCAGTTTCTTTTGGAGACTTCTAATTCCTTTGGCAGTGGCCTCCATAAACGGAACATCTATGTCGTCATGCCCGTTGATTACTACCAACCGCCGTGCCTTAGGAAAAATAGAGGTCGCGTAACGCAGCGTCCCGGCCACATCCATTGGATAAAATATATCAATTATTTTACGGTGATTGACATCCAAAGGAGCTGGAAGCCTCTGGACATTTGTGAGGATCGCAGGTACTTCCGGTAGAAGATTTTTGCCATCTTTGGCCAGGAAATCAAACGCCTGCTGGTTAATTGCGATGATCAAACCCAAATGCTGATGTATCAATTTATAGCGCAGGAGCCGGACCAAATTGGCACGGTGTTCGGCGCTCCGGTATCTGCCAAGATCAAGATGCTCAATAAAAATGTCTCTTAAACTAACCCCCTCGTTATCGAGCGTATCCATGAGGCCGCGTATCACAGCTGCCGGTTGAGGCATGCCTTCTTGCATACCGTCAAGTATAAGGATTTGCCTGTTTATACTGCTTGCGCCTACAGCCGTTCGGATAGAAATATCATTGGCGGCGAGGTTATTGTTTGCGTAAGGTTTTGATAAAGTTTGATCAATCGATTGATCCGCAGCAAACAATGGCAGACTTAAGGTGAGGATAAAAAGAGAAACCAAGAGGTTTATTTTCATAAAAGAACCCTCAGTATTTTTTTGTAAGAATTCCCTTTTTGAGAAATAGAGTATATGAAATTAAACGTTGTATATCAATGAATACCCCTCCCATGATATTAAAGGGGTATTCTACAGCCCCAAAATGAAAAGATAGTGAGTCGTGGATGATGTGCATATAATCAGTCTAACAAGTGTCCATCCCAGGATCGGCAATTTTGCACGAGTTCAAGGCGGGCGGACGATTGGAACCGGAGGAATAGCGTAGCGGCGCGGCTATTTCGAGGATTCGAATCGATCGCCCAACGCAGAAATCGCGCAAAAGGGCCATTCTGGGATGGACACTAACTACCGTGCATCGTCGGTTTTAGGCGGTGACTGGCAGGTAATCGGATCGAATGAGATCGTCACCGTTGCCGCGCCCGGCATTACAGCTGAGTACTCGGTCAGGATGTGGGTGGCCTGACGTTCAGTCCCAGGAAGGGGGAAACTCCATGCATCGAAATCCACTTCCACATAGGAGGGCCAGTTATTTTCCTTTCCATCAAACGTGTCGTTACCATAGATAACCAGCATCGGCATGACGGTCGGCGGACCATCTTTGGGATATATTACCTGAGAAATGCCGTTAGCGATCCCGCCGCTTAGCATAATGCGGGCCTTTTGATTTTCGGGATCGAATCGTATGGTAGCGATAAAACCCTTATCGCTGGCCTGGCCGTTGATGTTGTTGACCATATTGCCGCTGCCTTCCCAGGCAATCCGGTCACCGTCTATTATTACTTCCCCACTGGCGTTATATTCGGCATCGGATATATCGTCTGCGTTGATGTACTGAGGCTCGGGATAGACCGCCGCTTCATGGGGCTGCGTGCGGAAGTTGAGTAAATCGATCCTGAACTGAAGATGATGGGTGATTTCGAACTTCCGGCCGTCACCGGCATCGTAGGTGAATTTCATATCGCCCTTGTACAGGC
>JBJKOR010000617.1:0-3104 GCA_046707185.1 Anaerolineales bacterium
CTCGAATATCTATGTTGGCAGGAATTTGTCTATGATGAACAATTCTGGAAGCCGCGTCACTTTATCTTCCTGAGTAATACGGCCAGGGCAGACCAAGAGAATGTCGTTTTGAACGATGAAGCGGAGGAATATCTTTGGACCAACCCGCAAAGGGCGCTGAAAGAATTGGATATTGATTCCTTCACCACCGCTGCCATTCGCAAGCATCTCAATCAGATTTAATACTAATGTTGCGCACCGTCCCGAAGGTTTTGGTAAGAAACCTGCCTGAATCACGAAAGCCTTCGGGACGTTCTACATAAGATGCAGTAATACAACAAGGATTCCATGACCGAACAACGCTTTCCCGAACCAACCGTCGGAATTTTGATCTTCAACCCGCGCGGCGAATTGTTTTTGATGAAGACGCACAAATGGCACGGAAAATACGGCGTCCCCGGCGGACATATCGAATTGGGCGAAACCGCCGTCGAAGCCGCGCGACGCGAGGCCAAAGAAGAGACGAACCTCGATATCCGCGATCTCGAATTCCTGTGCTGGCAGGAATGTATCTACGATGAACAATTCTGGAAGCCGCGCCATTTCATCTTTTTGGATTTCACTGCCAGAATGGATAAAGGCGATGTCATTCTAAATGATGAAGGCGAAGATTTCATCTGGATCGATCCGCAAAAGGCATTGGAAGAATTGGATGTCGATTCTTACACGAGGGTTTCCATTCGCAATTATCTGTTGGGCCTGCAATAAAGATCATTATAAGGTTCATGTCGTTGCGAGCGCTTTTCCCTGCACTTGCACGCAGGGCAAGTGTGCGAAGCAATCTCCTGTTTCACAGATATATCAATATGAATGGAATTATGAGATTGCTTGCCAAAGGCACGCTGCGCGGTCGTCGGGAAAAACGCCCTCCTCGCAACGACATGTGAGAGAGGTCTTTATGGTTCAAACATCAATAAATCAAAAGGGGAATGCTTAATGTCCATCTTCGCGATTGGATTATTGCTGATCGCCGCCGTCCTGCACACCACGTGGAATCTGCTGTTGAAACAGGCCGGGGAAAGATATATCGCCACGTGGTGGGCTTCCATCATTGGCTCGCTTGTGTTCATACCCGCGATCTTTATCATCGGCTTTCCCTCAAAATCCATCTGGCATATCCTGGTCATCAGCGCCTGCTTCGAAATTGCCTATTACATTGTGCTGGCAGAAGGATATAGAGATTCGGATTTCTCACTGATCTATCCGATGGGACGCGGCGCGGCACCGGCGCTGATCGCGGTTTGGGCGGCGATCTTTCTCGGCGAACGCTTCACGCTCGGCGGTTTATCCGGCATCATCATTATCATCGTTGGTTTGTTGATCGTTGGCGGGAGCAGTATTTTTCAAGCGCGCACCAAGCCGCATACGCGCGGCATTCTGCTCGCGCTTCTATTGGCCTTGCTGATTTCGATTTACTCCACGCTGGACGGTTTCGCTGTCGAACAAACATATGCCTTGCCGTATGTGATCGTGCTATTTATGTGCGTCCCCGGATTCACTTCACCCTTGATCTTCAAACAATATGGATGGAATAAACTGCGAAACGAGTTCACGGCTCACGGCTGGACTTTGGCCGCGATCGGCGTTCTGACGATTAGCGCGTACTCCCTGGCGCTGTGGGCCTACAGCATTTCGCCGCTCGGATACGCGGGCGCCATCCGTGAAGTCAGCGTAGTGATGGCAGCCTTCGCAGGCTGGCGGTTTCTCGGAGAAAACTTCGGCGGTTGGAGGATTTTCGGCGCGGTGGTAATCTTTATCGGGATTATGGCGATTGCGTTGTTGGGGTAAGCGAAAAGTATACCGCGTCCGCCATATCGAAGCCGGGGCCCGGGCGATAGACCAGCAATGGGTGGGGATCATCGATATAAGCCGTGCGAATGATCCAGCCATCGGTCGAAGCGCCGAGCGAGGATAGGTTGGCGTCGAAGATTCGATACCCGACATTGGTCATGCAGCACACCGACGTGGAGAATGAATCGGAAAGATTCTCTTTGCTTTCCACAAGAAAGCCGTAATCGCTGATGCTTAAATTCCCCGCCGTCAATGTGGCCGCAACTCTGACCATGATGTATTCCATGCCTTGCGGCGGATTGAGATTCTCCGTGCTGGCTTGCTGAATCAAATAAATCGCTTTTTGTCCGCGCACCACATCTTGAACTTGAAGATCAAATGTCCCGCCGCTCAGCGGGTCAGTCAGTGTTCCTTTTTGACCGAATGGAATCGGCGCATCCACCGAGCCGGGTTTTGGAGTCGGGGTGATCGTGGCGGTATCCGCTGGCAGCGGCGTCAGAGTCGCAAGCGTCGGCGTTGCGAACGTTAGATTTGTCAGGTCAGGCGTGGACGTGTAGGCGCTTTGCGTTTGTGCGATCGCGGTTTGAACCGCGGCTTGCGATGGCGCGCAGGCGGAAAGTCCAACTGATATAAAAACAATTACTGAAATTACTTTATACATATTACGAAACATTTGCATCGAGTTCTCCTTCGATCATCTCCTTTGCCTGTTCCACATACGCCAGACTTTGATGACGGAAGTACATATTGTACAACGTCGCGTAATGTCCGCCTTGCTGCAAGAGTGAGTCATGCGTGCCTTCCTGGATGATGCGGCCCTGTTCCATCACGATGATTCGATCTGCGGCTTTGACGGTGGACAAACGATGCGCGATCAAGATGCTGGTTGAGTTGGTGAGGATCAAATTCAAGGCTTGCTGGATCTGCCACTCCGTGAATGGGTCGATGCTGGCGGTCGCTTCATCGAGGATGAAGATGGCGGGTCGCTGGACGAGGACGCGCATCAGCGCCACCAACTGACGCTGTCCCATCGAGAGCCGTCCGCCGCGCTCGCCGACTTCGCTGTGCAAGCCGTTCGGCAACGTTTCCAGCCATTCACCGCCACCGATGCGTTTTGCCATTTCCAGCATCTCGCTTTCGCTGACTTCCGGCACCGCATAACGAATGTTATCCGCTACCGTGCCGGAAAACAAAAACGGGACCTGCGAAACGATTCCCAAATGCCGGCGATATTTCTGTAAATCGAAACTGCGGATGTCCATCCCATCAATCAA